>JASFLG010000058.1:0-13218 GCA_050118205.1 Pseudomonadales bacterium | reverse complement strand
AGGTCGCGGCCGGCAAAAACCGTGGGCGCATCCTCCCAGTAGTGTGCGCTCCTGGCAGGGCGCGCGTAGAATTCGTCCCGGTTTGCGGCAACGACCAGGGGACGGTCGGAGTCGGGCTGGTAAGAGAACAGAACGAGACACATTCAACCTATCATGCACTATCCCGATATCGATCCCATCATTTTCTCCATCGGACCGCTCGCCATACGCTGGTATGGCCTGGCGTATCTCGCAGCGTTTGCACTGTGCTGGTGGCTCGGCACGATACGGGCGAATCGCCCGGGCAGCGGATGGGATGCGCAGGCCGTCTCCGACGTGGTTTTCTACGGCGCAGTGGGCGCGGTGCTCGGTGGCCGTCTGGGCTACGTGTTCTTCTACGGCTTCGAACAGTTTCTGCGGGATCCGCTCTGGCTCTTCCGCATCTGGGATGGCGGCATGTCTTTTCATGGCGGGCTGATCGGCGCGGTGGTGGGGCTGTGGTGGTTTGGGCGGCGCACCGGTCGGACGTTTCTCCAGGTGGGCGACTTTGTGGCCCCCCTGGTGCCGCTCGGCCTCGGCTTCGGCCGTCTCGGCAACTTCGCCAACACCGAGCTGCCCGGGCGGGCGACGGATTCAGTGTTCGGGCTCATCTACCCCTGCTCGGCGGATGCGATCCGGGCCATGAATCCGCTGTGCACCGGCGAGTGGGAATCGTTCGCGCGGCACCCGTCGCCGCTGTACCAGGCGTTCACCGAGGGGCTGGTGCTGTTCGCCCTGCTCTGGTGGATCTCGAGCCGGCCCCGGCCCACAGGCTTCGTTTCCGGGATGTTTCTCGTCGGCTACGGGACGCTGCGCTTCTGCACGGAGTTCTTCCGGGAACCGGACGCCCACATCGGCTTCATCGCCTTCCACTGGCTCACCATGGGCCAGCTTCTCTCGCTGCCCATGGTCATCATTGGTATCCTTCTCATCGGCTATGCACGTGCGCGCGACTCACGATAAATGAAGCAATACCTGGACCTACTCCGACACGTGCGCGAGCACGGCGTTTACCGGGAAGACCGTACGGGTACCGGGACCTACAGCGTGTTCGGCCACCAGATGCGCTTTGCGCTGGAAGACGGCTTCCCGCTGGTGACCACCAAGCGCGTCGCCATGCGGCTGGTCACTCACGAGCTGCTCTGGTTTCTCATGGGCAGCACCAACATCCGCTATCTTCTCGAGCACGACGTGCACATATGGGACGAATGGGCGGACGAGAACGGTAATCTGGGGCCGGTGTACGGCTCCCAGTGGCGCTCCTGGCCTGCGGCGGACGGGGGTTCCATCGATCAGATCCGGGCGGTGGTGGCGAGCATTCGCAGCAACCCGAGCTCGCGGCGACACATCGTCAGCGCCTGGAACGTAGCGGAAGTGGACAGCATGGCGCTTCCGCCGTGCCATACCCTGTTTCAGTTCTACGTCGCCCAGGGCCGGCTCTCCTGCCAGCTCTACCAGCGCAGCGCCGACCTGTTCCTGGGTGTGCCCTTCAACATTGCGTCCTATGCGCTCCTGACCATGATGGTGGCCCAGGTCTGCGATCTCGCGCCGGGCGATTTCGTGCACACGTTCGGCGATGCTCACCTCTACGCGAATCACGTGGAGCAGGCCGACAAGCAGCTCGCCCGGGAGCCACGGCCGCTGCCCACCATGAAGATCAATCCCGCGGTCCGCGACATCTTCGGCTTCACCATCGACGACTTCGAGCTCGTCGGCTACGCACCGCACGGGACGATCAAAGCGCCCATCGCGGTCTGAACCATGGAGATCTCGCTCATCTGGGCCATGGCGGAAAACGGCGTGATCGGCCGCGACGCCACCCTGCCGTGGCGTTTGCCCATGGACATGCAGTTCTTCATGACGGCCACGATGGGCAAGCCGGTGATCATGGGGCGCCGGACCTTCGAGTCCATGAAGGCACCGCTGCCCGGCCGGACCAACATCGTGATCACCCGTGATCCGGACTACTCGCGCACAGGCATCAAGGTGGCCGCGAACTTCGCCGAGGCGCTCAAGATCGCCCGGGCGCAGTGCGTGGTCGACGGCACCGACGAGATCATGATAGCAGGCGGTGCGGACATCTACCGGCTGGGTCTCGCCGTGGCGACCCGGCTGTACGTGACCCGGGTGCATGCCGACGTGGAGGGGGACACCTACTTTCCCGAGGTCGACTTCTCGCTCTTCGAAGAGGCGCGCACCGAATCCTTTCCGGCGGATGAGCACCACGAGTATCCGTTCAGCATCAGCGTCTACAATCGTCGCCGCTGAGGGGCGGCGGTGGCTCAGTCGGCGTCTCGAAATCGGCGGATCCAGGACCCATCACAAGGCAGCTCACGCCAGCCGGCGCCGGGAACGGACTCGGGGCCGTCGAGCTCGATCACGTCGGTGAGGGTCGACGTTCTGGTATTGAAGAGCAAGAGCGCGGGCAGGCGATCACTCGTCAGCGAGAAATGGTGCAGCTCCTCGCCCGCCCGGCGGAGATCGCAGCTGCCCCGGTTCAGATCGCGCGTGAGCAGCGCGACCGCATCCGGTGACGGCGCGCGGACGCGGAACAGGCGAAGATCACCCTGCCAGTCGAGCATCTCGAGGAGGTAGTCGCGCCCGCAGGTGCGGCAACGGACCAGCACTTCCGTGGGCCCGAGGTGGTCGTCGATGACGAGGACCGTCTCCCACGGGCAGCTCCCGGCACGGAAGTGGCCGCAGAGTGCGTCTGCGTGGTCGGCGTCGGGGTTGTGGTTCGGAGCGGGCATTCGATTGACCTCCGCTGGCGGCTTGCTTAGTGTCCTGTCCCTCGTGCCGTTGTCGGTTGCAGTTAACCCGTGAGACAGGACCTGAGCTTAGCGCATTCGGCGGCAGGGGAAGTATGAGCAGGTGGCGAACCGACAGCGGCGTCGCCTTCGCGATCGTTCTGCTCTGCCTGGTGTCGGGGTGCACCACCGGTGGTGGCCCGCCCGCGACCGCCGAGCCAGGGATCCTGGTGCGTCAGCAGGGCGCGCTGATCCTCAAGGATGTGCCCGAGATCTCCGATGACATCGTCGCTCGGCTCGTCCCGTATCAGAGCACCCGCTCGGCAGCGGTCATGGGTTGGCTCGACGACGACCTGCTCATCGTCACGCGCTTCGGCCAGACTGACCAGCTGCACCGGGTCGCGCGACCCCTGGGCGTCCGGGAGCAGCTCACCTTCTTCCGGGAGCCGGTGAGCGAGGCCTGGGTTCCGCCGGGTGAGGGGCGCGGATTCATCTACGCGCGGGACGTGGGCGGCTCGGAGTTCTATCAGCTCTTCTGGTTCGACCTGGACAACGGACAGGAGCGGCTGCTCACCGACGGACACTCCCGCTACGGCGAGGTGGTCTGGGCCAATGCGGGCGACAGGTTCGCCTACTACACCACCGCGCGCAACGGGCGCAGCCTCGACATTCACATCCAGGACCTCGAAGGTCAGGTGCGTGTTGCCCTGGAGGAGGACGATGGCGCCTGGCTGCCCGCGGACTTCTCGCCGGGCGATGACCGTCTGCTCGCGCTGCTGTACGTGTCGGTCAACGAGTCCCGGCTCTACGAGGTCGACCTCGAGACCGGTGCGCGCCGGCCGCTGATCGATCCGGGTCTCCGCGCCGCCATCGGCCAGGCGTTCTACGACGCATCCGGCAGGGGCGTCTACTTCACCTCCGACATGGGTGCGGAGTTCATGCGCCTGCACTATCTCGATCTGGCATCCGGGGCTGTCAGCGTGCTGACCTCGGAGACTCCCTGGGACGTGGAGCGTTTCGCCCTCTCCGATGACGGCAGCCTGCTCGCCATGAGCGTGAACGAGGGCGGTCTGTCCGGGTTGCGCGTCTGGCACCTGCCGGAACGGCGGCTCCTGGCGCTGCCGCCGCTGCCTGCGGGGGTGCTGACCGGGCTTGTGTTCTCCCCGGACGGAAAGCGTCTCGCCGCGTCGCTGTCCACCGCCACCTCACCCACCGACGTGTGGACGGTCTCCTTCGGCGAACGCAGGATCAGCCGCTGGACGAAGAGCGAGGCGGGTGGTCTCGACGAGTCGCGCTTCGTGCGCCCGGAGGCCATCAGCTACCCCACGTTCGACGAGGTGGACGCCGCACCCCGCCGCATCCCCGCCTTTCTGTACCGTCCCCGCGGACCGGGGCCGCATCCGGTGCTCATCTACATCCATGGCGGGCCGGAAGGCCAGTACCGGCCGGAGTTCTCCGCGACCTTCCAGTATCTGGTCGGCGAGCTGGGTATTGCGGTGATCGCGCCGAACGTCCGTGGCTCCACCGGCTACGGCAAGTCGTACGTGAAGCTCGACAACGGTCGCCGGCGGGAGGACTCCGTGCGTGACATCGGCGCGCTGCTCGACTGGATCGGAACGAGGCCCGACCTGGATCCGGAGCGGGTCGTGGTCATGGGCGGGTCCTACGGCGGCTACATGGTGCTGGCCTCCCTCGTGCACTACTCGGAGCGCCTCGCGGCGGGCATCGAGTCGGTTGGGATCAGCAACTTCGTCACCTTCCTGGAGCGCACCCAGCCCTACCGACAGGATCTGCGTCGTCAGGAGTACGGTGACGAGCGTGATCAGGAGATGCGCGCGTTCCTCGAGTCCATCTCGCCGCTCAACCACGTGAACGAGATCACCAGACCCCTGATGATCTCGCAGGGAGCGAACGACCCCCGGGTGCCGGCGAGCGAAAGCGGGCAGATTTTCCGGGCGCTGAAGACCGCCGGGGTGCCGGTGTGGTACGTACTCGCCGGGGACGAGGGCCACGGCTTCCGCAAGAAGGTGAACAGGGATGCAAACGTGGCCATCATGACACGTTTTCTCGAGGCGTACGTGCTCGGTCCGAGCGGCCGGCGGAATGCATCGGTGGTCCGATGAGCGGGGCGCAGGACGGTCCAGGGCTGCTCGATCCGGTGGAGCCAAGCGTTGGAATACTTGTCAATCCCATGTCGGGCAGGGACGTCCGGCGGCTTGCCGCCCACGCCTCGAACATGACGCACGAAGCGAAGCGCGACATCGTTGCCAGGGTGGCAGCGGGCGCGGACGCCATGGGCGCGGCGACCCTGCATGTCACCAGAGAGCCGTTCAGGATCTCCGCGGCCGCCGTGGAGAACATGCCGCTGCGCGCGCGGGTGAATGTCATCGACAACCCGGTACGAAACACCGCCACGGACACGGAACGAACGGTAGCCGACTTTCTCGCCGCCGGTTGTCGCGTCATCGTGTCTCTCGGCGGCGATGGCACGAACCGTGCCATCGTGCGGGCGCTGGAACGCGCCGGCACGGTGGGCACTGACGTCCGGCTCGTTCCGCTGTCCACCGGTACCAACAACGTCTTTCCCATCATGGCCGAGCCCACCATCGCCGGTATGGTGGCCGCGCTAGCCGCCCGCAACGCGTTGGAAGGATCGGACGTGCACCGGCGCGCCAAGGTACTGCACGTGACCGGCCGGCGTGCCAACGACAAGGCACACGAGCTGCCGGACGTGGGGCTGATCGATGCCGTGGTGCTGCGTCGCGATCACGTGGGCAACCTGCTGCCTTTCGACCCGGAGCGCATCGACAGGTTGCTGCTGACGCGCGCGGAGCCCGCGGCGGTCGGCATGTCGCCCATCGGCGGGCTCGTCGAGCCGGTCGGTGCAGACGAGGATGCGGGGCTGCTGGTGGAGCTCGCCTCCGTCGGAGAGGCGCGGGAAGGTGACCGGGTGTTCCATGCGCCCCTGTCACCGGGGCTTTTTCGCAAGGTGGCGGTCCGGAGCGTCACCCGGATACCGTTCGGTGTGACGGTACCCATGAGCGGGCCCGGCGTGCTCGCGCTGGACGGCGACCGGGATCACAAGCTGCTCGAAGGGCACGCGCTGAACGTCCAGATACAGCGGGATGGCCCCTGGCTCATCGACCTGGAAGGCGCCATGCGCTGGGCTGTTGCCCACGGTATCATGCGCGCACGTTAAGCGCGCCAAGACCGGAAGCACCATGATCGTCAAACCGAGAATCCGCGGCTTCATCTGCACGACGGCTCACCCGGCCGGCTGCGCAGCCAACGTCGCGGAGCAGATCGACTACGTTCAGTCCCAGCCGCGGATCGAGGGTCGATTCGCCAACGTGCTGGTGATCGGCTGTTCCGGGGGCTATGGGCTCGCATCCAGAATCACTACCGCGTTCGGCGCGGGTTCGGCGACGCTCGGCGTGTCGTTCGAGAAACCGCCGACCGAGAGCAGGACGGCAACCCAGGGCTGGTACACCAACGCGGCCTTCGAGGAGGCCGCCGAGGCAGAAGGGCTCTACGCGAGGACACTGGATGGTGACGCGTTCTCCGACGGGATGAAGGCCCAGGTGATCGACGCCATCAGGGCGGATCTCGGAAAGATCGATCTCCTGGTGTACAGCCTGGCCTCCCCGGTCCGGCCGCACCCGCGCACCGGCGTGCTGCACCGTTCGGCCATCAAGCCGATCGGTGAGACCGTGCACATCAAGACGCTCAACGTGGAGAAGGGCATCGTCCACGAGGTGGACCTGGAGCCGGCGACCGAGGAGGAGATCGAGAACACGGTCGCGGTCATGGGCGGCGAGGATTGGGAGCTGTGGATCGACGCGCTTCGCTCGGCCGACGTGCTCGCCAGCGGATTCCGCACCATCGCGTTCACCTACATCGGAAGCGACCTCACCTGGCCCATCTATTGGGAAGGCACGCTCGGCAAGGCAAAGGAGGATCTGGACCGGGCGGCGGCCGCATTGCGCGAATCCCTCGATGCCATCGGCGGCGACGCGCGGGTAGCGACGCTGAAGGCCATCGTCTCTCAGGCCTCGTCCGCCATTCCCGTCGTGCCCCTGTACGCGTCGCTCCTGTTCAGGGTGATGAAGGAAGCGGGTACCCACGAGAACATCATTCAGCACATCTACCGTCTCTTTGCGACCCAGCTCGCAGAAGGCGTCACGATGAATCTGGACGAGACGGGCCGGATCAGGGTGGACGACTGGGAGCTCGACGAGAAAATCCAGAACGAGGTGCGGCGTCGCTGGCCGCTGGTCACCACGGAAAATCTGGATGAGCTGGCGGACCTGGAAGGGTTCCGCGAGGATTTCCTGAGGATCTTCGGCTTCGGCATCGAAGGCGTGGATTACGAGGCCGACCAGGATCCGACCCTCGGCCGGAAGGTCTAGCCGGCAGGACCGCCATCCGGGCGCCGGTTTCCGGCGCCACCGGGGGAAGATGTCCCCTTCAGACGTCGTCCGGCGCGCCGCCTAATGGGCGGGTGAACCCCGCCCCCGACACCCTCTTTCGTCTGTTCGGCTACGGTGGTCTTGCGCTCGTCGCGCTCCTGCGGGCCGCCCGGGACGGCACGCCGAGCCTGTGGCTGCTCGCGGCGTTCGCGTTCTCGTGGCCGGCGCTCTGGGGATGGCTGGTCGTCCGCTGGCCGGGTCTGCGCGATCCCCGCGCGCGCGGTGCGCAGGCGGCGCACGCGGCGGAGTGCGCCATGGTCACCGGGCTCGTCGTCCTTTCCGGGCTCGAGCTCTGGGTCGCTCTCGCGGTCGGCCTGCTCTGCCTGACCGGGGTCACGGCGCTGGGTGGCCACCGCCTTCTCGTGCCTTGCGCGCCGGTGGTGGGGCTGTGTCTGGTGCTGGTGGCTCGCGAGGGCAGGGCGGACGGGGGCAGCCTGGCGGCCGCGGCGCTCACCGGCGGCTTTCTGCTCGGGCTCGCCTGGCTCAGCTTCGCGAGAATCCGTCGTCTGAGCGTCCATCGGCGCCGGGTCCTGTCTGAGGCGGCGGCGCTGAAGGATCGCAATGCCCGTCTCGCCCGCTACGTGCCGGAGCCGCTGCCTCCGCTGATCGGCTCGGAGCCCGCCGCGCTGAAAGCCCCCACCGAGCACTTCAGCACCGTGGCGTTCTTCGACGTGGTCGGCTTCGTCGAGCTGGTGGCGGCCCGACCCGTAACGGAGCTCGCCGAGGTGCTCAACGACTTCATGTCGACGGTGGTGACCGCCACGGAGCGTCGCGGCGGTGTGGTCGGAAAGTTTCTGGGCGACGGAGTGCTGGTCTACTTCGCCGATTCGGCGGGTGCGTCCGCGGCGGACCGCTGGCGGGGTGCCTGTGCCTGCGCGCGGCTGTGCCTGGAGCTGCTGCCGGCGCTGGTGGCGCTGGAGCGCGCCTGGCAGCGCCGCGGCTTGAGTCTCTCGCTCGGTGTGCGGGCGGGTGTGGCCAGCGGCTTCTGTGCTATCGGCGACTGGGGCGGCGGGGCGCGTCTCGACTACACGCCCATCGGCATGCCGGTGAATCTGGCAAGCCGTCTTCAGGCACTGGCGGAGCCCGGCAGCGTTCTGCTCACCGCGGCCACGGCGGCGCTCCTGGCGGAGGATCCGGAGCTCGTCGGGCGCCTCGAGCCGCTCGGCCCTCGAAGCATCAAGGGCGCCGGCAGCGTGGTGGTGCACCGCCTCAATGCCTCTGCTAAGGTGCGCGCCATTCTGCTGCCGGCAAAGCCGGCCGGCGCTCCCTGACAGGACGGACATGGACAAGATTTTTCTTTCGGCCTGTGCCGCGGAACCGACGCCGTTCACGCCGATCTGGCTGAATCGTCAGGCCGGCCGATACATGCCGGAGTATCACGCGCTGAAGGGTGACACGCCGAGCCTCGAGTTCTTCAAGCACCCGGAGATGGCGGCGCAGGCAACCCTGGATGCGCAGCGGATTCTGGGCGTGGATGCGGCGATCATGTTTGCCGATCTGCTGCCGATCCTGGAGCCGATGGGCCTCGCGCTCGACTACCGGCCCGGCGTCGGGCCGGTGTTCGACAACCCGGTGCGCACGGCAAAGGACATCGAGCGGCTCCAGGTAGCGCCCGCCGAGGCGGCGACGCCCTACATCGCGAAGACTGTCACGAACATTCTCTCCGGGCTGCCCGCCGAGGTTGCCCTGATCGGATTTTCCGGGGCGCCGTTCACCCTGGCCTCCTATGCGGTGGAGGGGCGCGGGTCCCGCAACTATGTGCACGTCAAGAAGCTGATGTACGAAGCGCCGGCGCTCTGGCACGGGTTGCTCGATAAGCTGGTCGACCAGGTCGCGAGCTATGTTTCCCTGCAGATCGACAGCGGCGTGCACGCCGTGCAGCTTTTCGATACCTGGGTCGGCTGCCTTTCGGTGCCGGATTTCCACGCCTATGTCGAGCCCCATCTGAAGCGCCTGCTCGATCGGGTGCGCGGGCGGGTGCCCGTCATCTACTTCGGAACGGGCAACGGCCACCTGCTCGAGCCGGTAGCCGCGCTCGGGCCGGACGTGCTCGCCTTCGACTGGCGCGTGCCGCTGGCCGGGTCCTGGGAGCGAACGGGCGTGCGGGCGGTGCAGGGCAACCTGGATCCCATCGTTCTGTGCGCGGATCGGGCGACCGTGGAGACCCAGGCCCGAATGATCCTGGACTCGGTCGCAGGACGACCGGGGCACATCTTCAACCTCGGGCACGGCATCATTCCGGAAACCCCGGTGGACAACGTCAAAGCGCTCGTGGACTTCGTCCACGAGTATTCCGCCGCCGGTGCCTCCGGCTGATCCGAAATCCCCGTCCCTGCCGGTTGGCGCCCGTGCGCTGTTCCGGCTCGGGTTCTGGATACCGCTGGTGGTCTGCACCTACTTCGCGCTCGCCACGGAGTTGCCCGACAACCCGGTGTTCAGGCTCTCCGACATCGTTCAGCACACCGTGGCGTTCACCTACCTGAGCGTCGCGCTGGTGCTGCTGCTGTTCGACGGCGTGGCCACCGATCCGCGTCCATACCTGCTCGCCGGGCTGTGGATGATGGGTTACGGCGTGCTGATCGAGCTGCTCCAGGCGTTCATTCCCGAGCGGGACGCGGAGCTCAAGGACCTGTTCGTGGACGGGGTGGGGATCACGCTCGGTCTCGTCGTGGCCCGATTCCTGGTGCCGCGCCTGCACGGCTGGGTACGACGCTGGTCAGTCGGCGCCTGACTTTCCGGCGATCCGGCTGTCCAGCACCACCTGCTGGCGCCAGATGATCTGCGGGTTGTCCGCGCCGGTGACGACCGTATAGATCTCCATGCCCTTCTCGAGATAGCGGCTCCCATCGAGCACGTAGTCGACCTCGAAGATCATCTGGACCATGTGGGTGCCGCCGCCATCCGACGGATAGGCATACACGTCCACCTGCACCGGCTCGAAGTGCTTGAGCTCCGCGGTGTCCAGGAATTCGCGATAGCTCGCCACTACCGCGTCCCGGCCGCGGATCAGCGGCCCCATATCGGGTGGCAGCAGGGCCACGTCGGGGTGATAGAACCGGGCGAGCGCCGCGGCGTCGCCTTCGAGCCAGCAACGGTTCAGCGCTTCGATGAACTGCCGGATGTCGTTGGCGTCCATGGGTGGCGTCAGGTTGCGAAGAGCTGCGCTTCGATGTCCTGGAATGCCTTGAACTCGAGCGCATTGCCGCTCGGATCGAGGAAGAACATCGTTGCCTGCTCGCCGGGCTGCCCCTTGAAACGGATGTGGGGCTCGATCACGAACTCGACGCCGGCCGCCGTGAGCCTCTCGGCCAGCGCCGACCAGGTCTGCATGTCGAGCACGACACCGAAGTGGGGTACCGGGACGCCGTGCCCATCCACCGGGTTGACGTGCACCGAGGGTTGCGAGGCCGGCGCCAGGTGGCAGACCAGCTGATGGCCCAGAAGGTTGAAGTCGACCCAGGTGCGGTCGCTGCGGCCTTCCGGAGCGCCGAGCAACCCACCGTAGAACGCGCGCGCTTCCTCGAGATCGCGCACCTGAATGGCCAGGTGAAACGGGTTCATGTGGCGTTCTCCCGATCCTTCAGGATGGCGGCAATGAAGTCCTTGTGGCTGCCGACGAAGAGATCCGAAACCACGCGGCGTCCGATCCGTCCGTCCTGCTCCACCAGAAACGTGGCGCGCCGCACCCCGAAGCCGAGCGGGCCGTCGACGCCGTAAGCGCGGATGATGGCCTTGGTCGTGTCGGAGAGCAGAGGGAAGTCCAGACCGAAGGCATCGGCAAAGCGTTTGTGGCTGGCAGCACTCTGCGGGCTGATGCCGAGGATGTGGACCGACGCCGCATCGAGGGCCCCGGAGGTGTCCCGGAACGCGCAGGCCTGGGCGGTGCATACCGGCGAGAAGTCAGCCGGGTAGAAGTAGAGGACGACGGGTCCGGATCGGAGCAGATCGGACAGCTTCTGCGGCCGGCCCAGGTGGTCCACGGTGTCGATCTCCGGCGCCTGATCACCGACATTCAGCATGAAGGAAACTCCTTTGGGGATTCGCCGTGCCGCTTGTGCGGTCGTCGTATTACCGCAACAATGGGGCCACACAATGCGAGCGGCAACCTATGGCGGCCTTTCTGGGGTCGGTTGGGCTGCGTGAGCTGCGTGGATACTTTAACCAGACGTCAGCGTTAAGTCACAGACCGAGTGCGGCGTCAGCGCTGGAGACGGGAGGTCCGCTTCCCGGCACCGGCGATTCGGATTTTCGGATAACTGAAGCTAGCGAGTATGAAGAAACTGTACGTGGGCAATCTTCCCTGGAGCGTGGACGACGGGGAACTCAGCGCCCTCTTTTCGGCGATGGGCGGGGTGCACTCCGCGCGCGTCATCACCGACCGGGAAACCGGCCGGTCCCGCGGATTCGGATTCGTCGAACTCGACGATGATGCGGCCCAGCGGGCCATTGAGGAGCTCAACGGGAAGGATTTCGGCGGCCGCCAACTGCGCGTCAACGAAGCTGTAGACAAGCGCCGCTAGATCACGGCCTGCGCTAGCCTGTCAGGTTGCACGGCACCGCATCGGTGACAGCAATCAGATCGTTCGGATCGACAGCGAGCTCCAGGCCACGTTTTCCCGCGCTGACGTGAATCGTGTTGAGCGTGGCCGCTTCCTCGGCGAGGAAAGTTCTGAGCGCTTTCTTCTGGCCGAATGGTGAGATGCCGCCGGTGACATAGCCGGTTGCGCGTTCCGCGACGGCGGGATCGGCGAGCGCGGCGGACTTGGCGCCGGCCGCGCGGGCGAGCCGTTTCAGGTTGAGGCGGGCCGCCACCGGGATCACCGCGACCACCAGCTCGCCCTGGGCGAGCTCGGCGACCAGTGTCTTGAAAACGGCCTCCGCGGCGATGCCGAGGGCTCTGGCTGCGGCGACGCCCACGTCCGGACCCCGACCGGCGTCGGCGTCGTAGGACAACAGGGCGTAGGGGATGCCGGCCGCGTCGAGACGGGCCACGGCCGGGGTCACGGTGACTGCTCCCGCACCATGAGTGCGACCCGCTTGCTGCCGCCCTCGGTGTCCTGCTCACCGACCACCCGGAACCCGAGTCCCGTGTGAAAACGCAGGGAGCCGGGATTCGGGGGCAAGAGGTTCACCTCGCAGGCGACCCGCGGCAGGTGAGCGGTGGCGTCGAACAGCGCAGCGTACAGGCCGGCCCCCAGACCGAGGCGCCGGTAGGGTGCGCCGACGACGATGCGGTCCACGTAGGCAAAGCGGTCGTAGCGTGTGCGGAAGTACTGGTAGTTGATGCTGTCGTACGTCGCGGTCTCGTTCAGCGCCAGCAGAAATCCTGCCACCGCGTCGCTGGCGCGCGCCACCACCAGCAGCTCCGCCTGTTCGTGGAGCACGGCCAGAGTCTCGTGGCGGATCCGGTTCACCGCGGGGATGGCGGCTTCGTTCAGCGCGAGTATCTCCCCATGATCGGCCGGTACCGCGGGCTCGAACCGGATCATGCCGCTTCCACCCGCACCGGAACCGGTGCGCCCGGGGTGACGGTCAGCACGATGCCGGTCGAGAGATCGAAGCGCCAGCCGGTCAGGCGCCCGCTGTCGCGCAGCGCGGCGATGGCCTGGAACACCGGTCGTCCGTCGAAGGCAGCGGGGACGGTCCCGGTCAGGTCCTCCTGGAGGCGCGCCCCGGCATCGACGCCGGGCGGCAGCGCAGGGTTTGCGCGAACCGTGCCGTCGTGGCAGTCGATGAGCACCACCAGACCGTGCTTGGTCTCGATTTCGACATGGGCGGAGAGCGCTTGGGGCCAGCGCACCAGCCTTAGCGCGGCGGGATGCTGACCGACGAGGCGCTGAAGGTCCGCGGGCAGGATCTCAGCGGACAAGCTTGCCCCCAAAAGCCACCCGGCCCCGGGCGGGGGGCTGGTAGATCACATGGACGCTCTGGGTGCGTCGACCGAGCACCTGGGCGACCAGCGCGCAGATGGCCGCCGCTTCGAT
>JASFLG010000057.1:0-13353 GCA_050118205.1 Pseudomonadales bacterium | reverse complement strand
AAGAAGCTGGCCAAGCAGAAAGGCAAGAAGGGCAAGGCCGAGGGGCCGCCCCGAACCAAGCTGCCGCCGAGCGCCCGACAGGCGCCCCAGCCTGACACGGCGCCGGAGAAGTCTGATGGCTGAGGAAAGCGTATCCCCGGAGATTCTCGAACGCGCCCGGCACATGGTCGACCAGGCGATTCGACGCAACATCAAGGGGCTGGAGTTCCTGACCGCCCCGCCCGTCAAGGTGGGCCTCACGCCCAAGGAAGTGCTCTACGAGCGTGGCACGCTGCGCCTGTACCACTACCACCCGATGGCGGACGAGCTCTATCGCGTGCCCGTGCTTCTGGTGATGGCGACCACCAACAAGGCCTACATCTTCGACCTGGCCCCGGGCCAGAGCATGGTGGAGTACCTGCTGAAAGAAGGGTTCGACGTTTATGTCATCGACTGGGAGCCGCCGACCGCTGACGAGCGGGGCCTCAATCTGGCCGACTACACCCAGGACTTTCTGCCCGCCTGCGTGGACGAGGTGCTGGAAGACAGTGGCGAGCCAGACCTGTCCATCGTCGGCTACTGCATGGGCGGCGTGCTCTCCCTGATCTACGCGGCAAGCCACACCGACGGACCGCTGAAGAACCTGGCTTGTCTGACCACCCCCGTAAACTGGTCGGAGATGGGGCTCAGCCGCATCTGGGCGGACGAGAAGCACTTCGACGTCGACCGGCTCGTGGATACGCTCGGCATCGTCCCCAAAGACTTCATCACGGCCTCCTTCGAAATGCTGCGGCCGGCGCAGAAGACGGCCGGGCAGATCCGTGTGTGGGAACAGATGTGGAACGACGCCTTCGTCGCTTCCTACCGGGCGTTCGAGCGCTGGGGCAACGAGACCCTGCCGCTGGCCGGCGAGTATTTTCGCGACACCACCAAGGAGCTGATGTGGGGAAACAAGCTCTACAACGGGACACTCAAGGTAGGTGGCAGGACGGCACGGCTGTCGGACATCACCGTGCCGGTTTTCGCCGCGCTTGCCGAACACGACCACATCGTCTCCTACAAGGCGAGCAAACCGCTGATGGACCTGGTGGGGGCCGAGGACAAAGAAGAAATCGTGCTCAAGGGCGGCCACGTGAGCCTGATCGCCGGACCGAACGCAGCACGGCGGATGTGGCCACGACTGGCCGCCTGGCTGGGAGAGCGATCCGTATGACCGATGCCACGAGATATCCGAAGACCGTCGAGATCAAGGACGGCACCGCGACGCTGGAGCTGATGACGTCGGCCGCGGAAGCCGAGGTGCTCGCATTTGCGCGCTCGCTGCCGCCGCACGACCTGCTCTTCCTGCGCCGGGACATCACCGAGCCCAGGGTGCTGGCCGCCTGGGTGAAGCAGATCGAAAGCGGCGAGATCACGAGCCTCATCGCCCGGGACCCGGAAGGCCGGATTCTCGGCTGCACCGCCGTGGTGATGGACGAGCACAGCTGGTCGCCGCATCTGGGCGAGCTCCGCGTGCTGGTAGCGCCTGCGGGCAAGGACCGCGGGCTCGGTCGCGAGCTCATACAGGAGAGCTTCCTCATCGCGCTCGGCCTGGGTCTTTCGAAGCTTACCGCCCAGATGACGCCGGATCAGACCGGCGCCATCGCCGTCTTCGAGGAGATGGGTTTCACCGCCGAGGCGCTGCTCAAGGACCACGTCATCGACCAGGCCGGGGAGAAGCACGACATCGTCATCCTCTCTCACGACGTGGAAAGCGCTCAGTCGAAGATGGAGGCCTTCGGGCTGACCGAGCTTTACTGAACGGAAAAAAAGGGAAGGAACCATGAACGACGAGCAGATGCATCCGGTCGGCGACGACCCGGCCTGGAGCGAGAGCTACTACTTCAACTTCGTCGATCCGGACTCGAAGCTCGGAATGTTCACTCGCATGGGCTTCCGGCCCGGCAACGGCTGGGCGGATGCCCTGCACGTGGTCTACCTCACCGGCAAGCGGGTACTGTTCACCTACGGCCGGCGCGACATCGAGGCGGATCTGACCCGCTACGACGGCGACCTGGCAGCTGGCGATCTGCACCTGGTCTGCGAGGCGCCGCACGCGCGCTGGCGCGTGCAGTATCGCGGCCCCGCCCAGGACATTGCGGATGGGGCCATCCTGCTCGAACGGAGCAAATCGCGTCCCGACGGCTGGTTCACCCCGGCCACGCTGGATATGGACGTCGTTTTCGATTGCCTCACCGAGCCGCACTACGCCGCGAAGGGCGAGCGCGGGCACTTCGAGCAGAGCGGCCGCGTGACCGGGGTCATCTCCGTGGGCAAAGAGCGCTGGGAGGTCGCGGGCTACGGCGTGCGCGACAAATCCTGGGGCCCCCGCGACTGGGGCGCCGGCAACCGGGAGAGCATGCCCAAGAGCAGCGCCACGGAAGGGCCGGCGCCGTTCGTGAACTGGTTCTCCATGAACTTCGGCGAGTACGCGGCACTCGGCGGCTCCTGCTTCCGGCACGCCGACGGCGTCATCCGCGGCGAGGGGTGGCTGCAGCGGGGCGGCACGTCCGGCGCGCTGAAGAACGTGGTCATCGAAACCGACTATGCGCCCGACTCCATCCTGCACGAGGCCGTCCGGCTCACCGGCGAGACGGAGGACGGGGAGCAGCTCCGCATCGACGGCCGGGTGCTTTCGATGTGCCCGACCAAGATACCCATGCCCGGTGGCGCGACGTTCGTCAACGAAGGGCTGGCCGAGTTCACCTGGGGCGAGCGCACCGGCTACGGCATCGCCGAGCACTGGCACGCTGTCAAGCTGGGCGCCTGACGCGCACGGCTGACACACAGACAGACGGAGAAGCGGATGGCCCTCATCGTCTACGAACACCCCCTCTCCCCGTACGCGCAGAAGGTCAAGATCGCGCTGATGGAGAAGGGCATCGGGTTCGAAACCCGGCTCCCGGATGCAATCGGCAGCGGCAGCACGTCGGGCGAGTTCCAGCTCGCGAGCCCGCGGGGCGAGGTACCCGCTCTGGTGGAGGGGGACGACGTGCGCATCTTCGACTCCACCGTCATCCTGGAATACATAGAGGACCGCTGGCCGGAACCGGCGCTGCTTCCCCGGGATCCGCTGGCGAGGGCCCGGGCGCGGATGATCGAGGAGGCAGTGGACACCCACTTCGAAGCGATCACCTGGGGTCTATCGGAGCTCAGGAACTTCGGCCGTGGCGAGGGCCCCCTCGCCGATGCGATGTTCGAACGGGGACTCGCTCAGATTCAGCTCTGGTACGCATGGCTCGCGAGCGAGCTGGGCGATGCCGAATGGTTCAACGGATCGGCCTTCGGCTGGACAGATCTCTGCGTGGTGCCGTTTGTCAACGGCGCGGCCGGCTTCGGTGCCACCCCTGACGGCGCGCTCGGCGCCTGGCTCGAGCGGGCTAATGCACGTCCCAGCGTCACCTCGAGCCGCAAGGCTGCAGAAGCGGTCGCGTTCGACAGCGAAGCCGTGAGCCTGGATGCCGTGCGGACCGCCATGGAGCAGGGGCTGTTCAAGCGGGAGTATCGCGACCACCGCCTCGAATGGATGGTCAAGACCGGTGGGCTGGAAGTGGTGGTGGACGGTCTCGCGAAATCGAACATCCGCTTCATCGAGCCCTTTCCACCCGCGCAATCATAATTCTGAGTAATATCAACTGACCTCACAGGCATTAGACAGCATGGCTGTCCTGGTGCAGCATGGTCACCCCTACGGGTAACCGCGCAGGCTGCCCCCTGCGCTACAGCACCTGATCTATGTCAGGCGCTGCTCAAACGCCGGCTTCGTGCCGGCGTTTTTTTGTGCTGCTGTGAGCCCCCAGGTTCAGTCGGCCTCGCGGTCTTCTCCGGCTTCGTTCTGCTCCTGGCCATCCTGCTTCTTCTGCTTCTTCTGCTTCAGAACTTCGCTCATGGAGCGGTTGGCGAACGTGCTCTGCGTGGTGCCGCCGATGGTCGCCGTGGCCCGGCGCTTTCTGGGCTTGTGGGGTTTCGAATCCTGTTTGCGCATGGGATTGCTCTATGGATCAAGCATCACGATAACGGAACCGGGGAACCTAGGGTAATCTCTGCGCTTGCCTGTCCACCAGACCGAGCCCATGCGCATCCTGCTGACCAACGACGACAGTCACGACTCTCCCCTCTTTCTGCTGGCGATCCGCATCCTTCGCAGCTTCGGCGACCTGACCGTGGTGGTGCCGGCTCAGGAGCAGAGCTGGAAGGGCAAGTCCATGACCCGATTCGGCGAGCTCTACGTGGATCGGATCGACCTGCACGGCACACCGGCCTGGAGCGTCTCCGGAACGCCCGCGGATTGCGTGAACCTGGCGATCTACAACCTGATGGACGCGCCGCCGGATATCGTCGTCTCCGGCATCAACATCGGCATCAATACAGGGCTCGGCTTCTTCATGGCTTCCGGGACGTTGGGTGCCTGCTTCGAAGCCAACATCGCACGGATCCCGGGCATCGCGCTGTCCCAGGCGATGACGGGCGAGGACTTCCGAACCTGGTATGCCGACCGTGCCTTCCCGGAGGCGTCACTCGCCCGGCTCACGGAGGTGACGGAGGCACTGCTGCCGAAGATCTGGAAGGACTACGCGCTGACGCTGTCCGATCCCGTCACCTGGAGCATCAACCTGCCGCACCACCTGACGAGCACGGACATCGTCCGGACCCGCCTCGGCCGCACCTACTACCGGCAATGTTTCTCCCGCCGTGGCGATCAGTATTATCACAACCTCTCGCACGTGGATGTCGATACCGCACCGGATTCGGATCAGGCGGTGGTCACCGCCGGTAACGTCAGCGCGACGCTGATCGACCTGGCCGAGATCGGTCAGGCGATGTAGCGGTAGTACTCTATCCCCGCATCCACCAACGGCCCGGCGTTCCGGTCGCCGACGTGGGAGACGATGAACTCGTCGGCGATCCGCCGCTCGATGCGTACGTAGCGGCCGGCATGCAGCGCCTCGTACTGCGCCCGATCGACGGACACCGCATCGTCGAGCGCCTCCGAGAGACCGATCCGGGCGACTGCCGCCTCCCAGCCAGGCACTACGGTCAGCGGGATCGCCTCCGCGGCATCGCCGCTGCCATAACCCAGCATCAGGAGCTCGCGCCCGGTCAGATCGAGGCCTTGCCGACACGCGTCCTCGAGCCCCGCTGCGAGCCAGACCGGGAGGGACGCGGTGTACAGATTACCGAGCTCGGCGACCAGGTCGGCCCCCAGACGCAGCTTGTGATCGACCACCGCTGCATACGCGTCCGTGCCGCGGAAGGCCCGCAGTACGCGCATCGTGCGGGGAAAGACGTCCACGTCCGGGGCTTCCCGGGCGACGGACGCCTCACCGATGGCTGGCGCCGTCGCGATCTCCTCGAGCACCGCCTCCAGCGGCTCCCCCGCCAGGTCGCAGTAGGTGGCGAGCTCGTCGCGACCGGCCGGATCCCGGGCGAGCGCGAAAAGATATGCCAGTGCCAGGCCCGTCTCCGGCATCCGCCGGTAGGGCCGGTGCATGAAGATGGCCTCTACCTCGCGCAGGTAGTGCGCCGGCTGCACGTCGGATCTGGCGTACAGCTCGTCGAGCGCCACGACGGTCGCGTCCAGATAGCAGGCCGTCGAGTAGGGACCGTTGAACAGCGGGAAGTCGTTCAGATGACCATTGTGCCCAGGAACCGCTTCGTTGAACCGGAAGAACGGCTTACGGAAGTCGAGTGTCCGATAGTCCGACGAGCGCCCGGCGCGGGCCAGGTCGATCCGAACCAGTCGCGGCTCCTTCTCGAGCAGCATGGCGACCGCCCCGGCACCCTGGGTCTGCTCGCCGGTGCTGCCGCGCTCGTACTGAGCGAGATCCGCGCTGACCACGATCGCCTGATCGCCGGCACCATCCGTCGCCAGATAGCGCAGCGCCCCCTTCAGCGCATACACCCCGCCGAGGCAGGCGTGCTTGAACTCGGGCACCTCGCAGTGCCGTGGCAGCGTCGGGCTCCCGAGCGCCTTCAGCGCATCGTTGACCATGCCCCTGATGATCACCGCGCCCGCAGAGTTATCCGTGCTCGATTCCGTGCCGAAGCCCAGATACGAGACGCGGCCGGGATCCACGTCATAGCGCCGGATCAGGCGCAGCACGGCCGTGGCGGCCAGGGTGTATATGCTCTGCTCCGGCCCGCGCATGCGGAATCCGCGACCGACAACGGCTCGGATCTTCTCGGGATTGTTGCCTGTCCACTCCGACCAGGCATCGAGACAGACACGGTAAGGGGGAAAGTAGGCGGCGAATCCGCTGATCCCGATCTGGGGGGTGCTCACGACGATCATTCCGTTTCCTCGGCGGTGCGGAGTCTACCCCCTTAAGACGCGACGAACACGTCCGATCAACCGTCCGGCTTGCGCGCACGGGCCCTTCGTCGCACCCTGTCGGCTCCTTGAGCACGAGAGACGAGGGCCATGAACAAGATAGACGGGCTGCATCATCTGGCGGTCACCACCGCCGACATGAAGTCGCAGATCGAGTTCTTCACCGACAAGCTGGGGATGGAGCTCGTCGCCCTGTACTGGATGCACGGCGTGGAGAACACCTGGCACGGCTTTCTGCGCCTGAACGACGAGAGCGCCATCGCCTTCGTGCACAATCCGGACATCGAAAAGATCCCCGTGCGGCTCGGTGAGACCCACGCCGGCAACCCTGGCGCGAACTGCGCCAGAGGCACAATGCAGCACCTCGCGCTCCGGGTGGCCGACGAGAAGGCGCTCTACGCGATGCGCGACCGCTTGCGCGACAAGGGCGTGCCGGTGCTCGGACCCATGGATCACGGCATGTGCAAGTCGATCTACTTTGCCGGTCCAGAGAACCTGGCGCTGGAGCTCTCCTGCTCGGTCGAGCCCATCAACGCGGATGCATGGATCGATCCTGAGGTGGTTGCGCTGGCCGGGATCGATCCGGAAGAGCTAGCCCGCTACCGGAATCCGGCCGGATACCAGGACAAGGGAGGTGCGGTGGCGCAGCCGAGCCTGTCGGGTCCGGGGCCGCACATGACCAACTACGCGGACGGGGCCTACGAGGCCCTGATGAGCCTGCCGGACGAGCAGGCCCTGCACATGGTTACCAACGAACCGCCGGTGCCGGCCTAACCGTCAGACAACCTGCCTGTGTACTGGGGGGAGTGTCTCCTGGAGACCGCCGGATGGGACTGAGGCCTCATCAATCGACGCCACCGATGGTAGGATTCGCCCAGCGCTTCCCCTCGAGAAAGAAAGAGAGTTCAGTGCCAGACACGCAACCAGCTCCTGCCGGGCAGCACGGCAAGCCGCCGCTGCTCTGGGTCCAGACCACCGTCTTCGCCACCACCTTTCTGATCGCCGCCATCGGCGTTCCGTGGTATGCCATGGCCATCGGCTTCGAGTGGTCGGCCATCGTCGGGTTCTTCGTGTTCTCCGCGGCCACGGGTATGTCCATCACCGCCGGTTATCACCGGCTGTGGGCACACAACGCGTATAGGGCCCACGTCTCGCTGCGTGTGCTCTTCGCGTTGTTCGGTGCCGCCGCCGTGCAGAACAGCATCCTGAGCTGGGTCACCGGCCACCGCCGGCACCACCGGTACGTCGACGACAACGACCGCGATCCCTACAGCGCAGGTCGTGGGCTGTGGTTCTCGCACATGGGTTGGATGCTTCGGCACTGGCCGAGCGGTGCGGAGGACCGCTCGAACGTGAAGGATCTGATGCGCGATCCCGTGGTCGTCTGGCAGGACCGGCACTACGTACCCATTGCCTGGACGATGAACGTCACACCACCCGTCCTCGTCGGCGTGATGACGGGCGATCTGCTGGCGAACCTGCTGCTCATGGGGGTGGCGCGCCTGGTCATCACCCACCACACCACGTTCTTCATCAATTCCCTGGCCCACTTCTGGGGCCGCCAGCCTTTCAGCGACGGGAACTCGGCGCGTGACAACGGGGTGCTGGCGCTGTTCACCTATGGCGAGGGCTTTCACAACTTCCATCACCGGTTCCAGACGGATTATCGCAACGGCATCCGCTGGTTCGACTACGACCCCACGAAATGGCTCATCCGGGCCGCCGCCTGGCTCGGACTGGCATCGGATCTCAGACGGGTCGACCGGTTCCGGATCCGGGAGGCTCAGGTGGCCATGCAGCTCAAACGGGCCGAGGCGGCGCTGCCGGCGACCGCCGATGCCGACAAGTGGCGCGAGGTGCTCGAGCAGGAATCTGCCTACTTCACGCAGTGCCTGGAGCAGTGGCGCCATCTCAAACACGAGCTCGACGAGCTCGGCGGCCGGATCGCGGCGCACGGCCGCGATCTCAGGCACTCCGCCAACGAGCAGCTGAGGTACCTCGAGCAGGCCCTCAAGGAGCAGCTGCAGCGACTCAATTCCCTGCACCTGCAGATGGAGCTCGCCCGCTGAGGGCGCATTCGCTGCCATCCCGGACATGATTGGGATTGGAATAACTTAGAACGCGTTCTATACTTTTTCTATAACGTGTTTTAAGGGCGTCGGAGCCCGACCGGGGGGAAGGTTGGCCAGCCGCGAGCAGAACAAGACCCAGCGAAAGAGCGACATTCTGGTGGCCGCCCGGACCCTGATGCAGGAGCCCGGGAACGCCGCCTTCTCCATGCGCGCACTGGCGGAGCAGGCCGGGGTCAGCATCGCCACCCCCTACAACCTGTTCGGCTCCAAGCAGGCCGTTCTGGTCGCGCTGCTCGACAACGACCTGACCGAGTACCAGGCCGAGCTGTCCCGACTGTCCACCGAGGGTATCGATGCGCTTTTCGAGGCGGTGGCGCTCATGACTCGATTGTTCGCCACCGAGCCGGATTACTACCGAAACGTCTTCGCCGCCTCTGCCGACGCCGGGCCCGAGCTGAGGTTCGTCATCAGCGGCCCGCGCTATGCCCTCTGGAAGAACCTGCTGCGCGACGCGACCCAGGCGAAGATGCTGGACGCAAACATCGATCCGGACGCCTTCGCCATCACCCTGAGCCAGATGCTGTTCGCCAACGTCCGCGACTGGGCGCTGGGCTTTCTCAGCGTCGAGGAGATGGACGCCCGGTGCCGCTACGGTCTGGCGCTGGCGCTGTCGGCCATCGCCACCGAGGACAGCCGCAAGCCCTTGAAGAAACGCCTGAGGCGCGCTGAGCGCGACCTGCAGACCCAGTGGCGGGCGGCCCTGAGGGAACGGCTGCGCGAAGGCAGCCTGGATGCCGCCGCCCGGGCCGTGCTTGCCGATCAGCTCAAGCACGTGGGCATCCCCATACTCGAACAAAACGAAGAGGAGACAACGGCATGAGCCAACTCAACACGGTACGCCGCTCGACATTTCCCCAGGAAGGGGACACCTGGGCGAGCATCGCGGCGCGGGAGCTCGCGGCAGAGGATCGCGACGCCGCCGTGAGTCAGCTGCAGAGCTGGAACCTGCACGTGTTCATGCGCCCGGCGGCGCCGGAAGGGTCGCCGCGGCACGGCAACCCGATCCTGCCGAGCGACGTCATTTTCCTCGAGCCGCCCCAGGCGTCCTGAGGCGGTGACGGAAGCCGTGATCACCTCGGCCCGCGTCGCCGCCGCGCACGAGGGCATCGCCGAGCTCGTCGTCACGCTCAAGCACGAGGGCGGTGGCGTCTCGGAGGTGGCACTCGATCAGCTCGCCACCTCGGCGCTGCTCGCCTCGTGCAACGCCACCGCAACCGAGGACCTGATCGGCGAGCCGTGGCAGAAAGTCAGGGACGCGCTGAGCGTCTCCTGGAACAGATTCAATACCGCCGGCTGAATCGCAGCCGGCGGCAAAAAGAGAGGAAATCACCATGTACGATCTCATCATCAAGAACGGCCTGATCGTCGACGGCTCGGGCCTGCCGGCCTACACCGCGGACGTGGCGATCGCCGACGGGCGGATCGCGAAGATCGGGCGTATCGATGCTTCGGCCAAGCGCAGCATCGACGCGACCGGCCGCGTCGTGGCACCGGGCTTCATCGACCCGCACACGCACTTCGATGCGCAGCTGCTCTGGGACGGTTATGCCAAGCCGGCGCTGTCGCACGGGGTGACCACCATCGTCCCGGGCAACTGCTCCCTCTCACTCGCGCCGCTGAAGGAGAAGCACCGGATGAAGCTGGTGGGGATGTTCAATCAGATCGAGGAGATGCCCTACAAGGCGTTTGCCGAGGGCGTGGAATGGAACTGGGAATCGTTCGATGACTATCTCGCGCGCATCGGCAAGGATCTCGCCATCAACGTCGCCCCGCTGGTCGGTCACAGCCTGCTCAGGCTCTGGGTGATGGATGAATCCTCCATGCAGCGCACGGCCACGGACGAGGAAATCGCGGACATGCAGGCTCTCCTGCGCCAATGTCTGGATGCGGGTGCGGTGGGCCTGTCAACGAGCTTCGTGGATATGGACGAGACGCTACAGCCCGTGCCGAGCCGCTACGCGGACACACGGGAGCTCGACGCCCTGGCCAGCACCCTGTCGGAGTACGGCAGACTGCTGCAGATCGTGCCGGAGTTCTACGATCCGGACCTGACCATCGCCCGGGTCGACCAGCTTGCCGAGCTGTCGCTGAAGTACGGCATCCCCACCACGTTCTCACCTCTGTTCGTGAACGGCGACAACGTGACGGGGGTGGAGCGGGTGATGGCAAGGGTGGACGAGCAGTTTGCGCGCGGTGCCCGGGTGTGGCCCCAGGTGCAGACGCGTCCCATCGACATCAGCTTCAGCTTTGCCGTGCCGAGCCTCCTGTTCATCCGCTTTCGCAGCTGGTACCAGGTGATGCGCTTCGGCACACACGACGACATCATCGCCGCGTTCAAGGACCCTGAGCAGCGCAAGGCTCTGGTCGCAGAAGCGAGCACGATGAATGCCCTCTGGCCTCGTCTCATTCTGCGCCAGGTCGCCTCCGAGGCGAACCAGCCGCTGGTCGGCAAGACGCTCGCGGAGATCGCCGAGCTCCGGCAGACCACCCCCATCGACGCGATGATCGATCTTTCCCTGGAGGAGGATCTGGACGCTCACTTCCTGGCGTCCGACATGGGTCACAACGACGACGAACGGGTCAGTGCCCTGCTCCGCCACCCGCGCGTGCACATCGGTGCCAGTGACGGTGGCGCGCACATTCTCTCCTTCTCCACCTACGGCGACACGGGCTACCTCTTCAGTCACTTCGTGCGCGAACTCGGCGCCATCGGGCTGGAAGCCGCGGTGAAGAAGATCACCAGCGACACGGCGAACATCTGGGGAATCCCGGAGCGCGGTCTTCTGCAGCCCGGTTACGTAGCGGACATCGCCATCTTCGACAGGAACACCATTGACCGCGGGGCCGAGTACTACGTCCAGGACGTGCCCGGCGACGGCAGCCGCTACGTGCGGGATTCCGTCGGCGTGGATACGGTCATCGTCGGCGGCGAGGTGGCCTGGAGCGCGGGATCCGGCTATGCCCCCGCACACCGAGGGGCGATTCTGCCCGGTATGGCCGCCGGCGCATGGGCATGACGGTTGCCGGAGTCAGCGAGCGACGGGTTGCAACCAACGGTATCGAGCTCAACGTCGCCGAGGCGGGAGCGGGGCCACTGGTCCTGCTGCTGCACGGCTTTCCGGAGTCCTGGTATTCCTGGCGCCATCAGTTTGCGCCGCTCGCCGCGGCCGGCTACCACGTGGTGGCACCGGACATGCGCGGCTACGGCAAGAGCGACGCGCCGGCAGCCATCGAGGCCTACAACCAGGTGGAGGTGGTCAACGACATCATCGGCCTGATCGGGGCACTCGGTTACGACAATGCCGTGGTCATCGGCCACGACTGGGGCGCGCCGACGGCGTGGAGCTCGGCGCTGAACCATCCGGACAAGGTCACCGCGGTGGGGGCCCTGTCGGTGCCGTTCACGCCGCGCTCGCCGGTTCAGCCCATGCCGGCCATGCGGGAGACGTTCAAGGGTCAGTTCTTCTACCAGCTCTACTTTCAGAAACCGGGCGTCGCCGAGGCGGAGTTCGAGAAGGACATCCGCACCGCGCTGAAGAAGTTCCTGGTCATGGGTGCCGGAGAAACCGATCTGACCTCGCTCCCGGCCCGGAGTCCTGACGGCGACCTCCTCACCGGGTTGCCCGATCCGGACACGCTGCCGGCCTGGCTGACCGAGGAGGACCTGGATTTCTACGCCGGCGAGTTCGCCCGTTCCGGCATGCGCGGTCCGCTCAACTACTACCGCAATCACGATCTCACCTGGGAGCTCACCGCGAACGCTCCGACCACGATCGGGCAGCCCGCCATGTTCGTCGCCGGTGAGAAGGACGGGGTGATCATGATGGCAGCCCATGCACTCGCCGAGATGCCGAACTACGTGACCGATCTCCGGATCAGGGAGCTGATCCCGGGCATTGGCCACTGGACCCAGCAGGAAGCTCCGGAGGCCGTGAACGACGCCATCCTGAGGTTTCTGAAAGGACTTCCCTGATCGCGAACGGAATCAACAGAGCAGTACCATGAGCGAGAACATCGTCATCGTCGGCAGTGGGATCGCCGGCATGTGCACGGCCCTGGCGCTGGCGAAGCGGGGCCTCTCGATCACCGTTCTGGAGCGGGACGACCCGCCGCCGGACGGGGACGCGGACGAGGCCTTCTTCGAATGGCCGAGGCGTGGCGCCTCTCAGTTCCGCCACCCGCACGCCTTCCTGGGGCTCATGTGCAACCTGCTGCAGGACAACTATCCCGAGTTGCTCGAGGATTTCTACGCCGCGGGCGCTCGCAGGATCGAAATGCGCGAGATGCTCTCGCCCGAGCTCGAGAAGAAGTACACGCCGGAGCCCGGAGACGAGAAGCTCTGGGTCCTGATGTGTCGCAGGGCAACCATAGAGACCGTGCTGCGCCGCTATGTGGAAAAGCAGCCACACATCCGCATCGTCAACCACATTCACATCGACGGCGTGGTCGCGGCACCGGACGACGACGGCATTCTTTCCGTTCGCGGTCTGAAGGTACGGCGCGACTGCGTCGAGCGATTCGGTGCCGAGATCCCCGCCGACGTGGTGGTGGATGCAAGCGGCCGGACAACGAGGTTTCCGCGCTGGTTCGCCGAGCGTGGCGTGGACGTGCCCGAGGAGAACGACGACGCTGAGATCGTCTACTACACGCGCCACTACAAGCTGAATCCTGGCGTCGACGAGCCGCCACGGACGGGCAAGGACCGCGCCGCCGGCGACCTCGGCTACATCAAGTTCGGCGTCTTCCCCGGAGACGCGGGCAACTTCGCCATCATCGTCTGCCTGCACAACACCGAGACCGAGCTCCGTGAAGCGATCAAGGACGGCGACACCTTCGATGCGGTCTGCCGGGCCATTCCCGGCCTTCAGCCCT
>JASFLG010000056.1:0-13433 GCA_050118205.1 Pseudomonadales bacterium | reverse complement strand
CAGTTCCTGCACGGCGAGCAGGGAGCGCTGCTGACCGCCGCCACCGTCGCGCACGGCGTGCCGGACATGAAGGCGAAGTACTACGCGGCGACCCAGACCATCGACGAGGCGCGGCATGTGGAAGCCTACGATCGCTACGTGGAGAAGATCGCCATCCACTACCCGATGGTGCCCTGGCTGAAGACGCTCATCGACACGACGCTGGCTACCAACAACTTCTGCAAGGTGATGATCGGCATGAACATGATCATCGAAGGCCTTGCGCTCGGCGCCTTCAACAACATGTACAAGCAGACCGAGGAGCCGCTGCTGAAGTCGATCACCTTCAACGTCATGCGCGACGAGTCCCGGCACGTCTCTTTCGGGCACGTCTATCTGACCCCGACCGTGGCCGCGCTGCACCCGGACGATCGGGAGGATCTGGCCCAGTTCGCGTTTGATGCGGTACAGATTCTCGTGCAGGGACAGTCCGCGGGCATCGACGCCGGCTTCCTCAAGGTTCTGGAGGTCAGCGGCATCGATCCCGAAGACTTCATGGCGGGCATGCAGGAAGCGGCGGAGATGGGCATCGCCCGGGATCTTCCTCCGGGCCAGATCCACTCCCTGAACGACCTCATGATGCCGGCGCTGGTGCGCGCCGGACTGGTCACGCCACGCACGAAGGCGCTGTTCGAAGGCATTGGCGTCCCCGTGAACGCCGATCTGTCGGTACTGGAAGCGATGGAAGACGCCAAGTCCGACGTGAACGTGCTGAATGCGGCACAGGCCGCGTACTGATTGTCCCCCCCGCACGGGCGCCGACAGTCGGAGAGGTTGAGGGGATGAGCGCGCTGTCGGGTGAGATCACCAGAACGCTTTCCGCGTTTCCGGAACCGGTTCTGGTGATCGAGCCCGGTGGCGCGCTCGTTTTCGTCAACGATGCGGCCCGTCACCTCCTGGAGCTGCCCGCTTCCGCGGCCACCACGACGATCACCGAATTTCTGCCCGAGGACGAGCGTCGTCGACTGGACCCACTCGCCTGGCTGCAGCGCTGGGCCGAACGCCCGGATGCGCCGGAGACCGATTACGTCCATCTCACCTGCCGGACGGCCAGCGGTCGCGAGCTGCCCGTGCGGGTCCGGGTCGGCCGTCTGCAGGGCGACCACACGTTCTATCTGGTCACGCTTCACGACATCAGCCGGGATCAGTCCCGGCAGCTGGAGACCCGATCGGCGCACCGGCTCGCCGCCCGGATGCTCGCGATCTCAGCGGATGCCATTGTCACCGTGGCACCGGACCTGACCATCACCTATGCCAACCCGAGCGCCGAGACATTGTTCGGCTACGGCAGTGGCGAGCTCGTCGGGCGGCCTCTGAGCGACCTGCTACCCGCGCGTTTCCGCGACGACCACCCGGCGTCAATCGCGCGATTCGCCGCCGAGTCGAGACCGGCCAGGCTCATGGGCGAACGTGCCGAGATCGCCGGGTGGACCCGAGCGGGCGAAGAGATTCCGCTGGAGGCCTCGATCACCAAGGTCACTCTGGATCAGGACGTCTACTTCAGCGCGCAGCTGCGCGACCTGCGACCGCGCAAACTCGCCGAGCGCCAGCTCGCCCGTACGCGCGCATCGCTCGAGACCGTGTTCGATCACGCCATTCAGGCCATGGCACTGATCGACCCGTCCGGCCGGGTGCTGGAGATGAACGCCGCCGCCCGACGGCTTCTGCCGGAAGGCACCGATCCGTCGCAGACGGACTTCGCGAGCCTGCCTTTCTGGTCCGACGACCCGGAGGGCACCGCTGCCACGCTCAGAACCGCCATGGATCGCTGCGTCGCCGGCGAGTCCTATCGGATCGCTACCACGATCACGCTGCCGGACGGCAGCAAACGGGGCCTCGACTTCTCGCTCACCCCGGTGCGCGAGGATGGTGACACCTTCGCCATCGTCGCGGAGGCCCGCGAGCTCCTGTCCCCCGACGAGGCCGGATAGGTGCCGACAATCGTCTACGTGGAGTCCAACGGCACTGAGCACGAGGTCGATGTGCCGGTCGGGACCAGCATCATGCAGGGCGCCGTCAATCACCTGATTCCCGGCATCGAGGGCGATTGCGGCGGTCTGTGCGCATGCGGCACCTGCCACGTCTACATCCCGGCGGAGTGGCAGGCGCTGACCGGCTGCGCCGACGAGCTCGAGCGCGGCATGCTCGAGTTCGCCTTCGACGTAGACGCGTCGAGCCGGCTTTCGTGCCAGATTCCCGTGACGGAGGCCATGGACGGAATGCGCGTGCTCATGCCGGCCCGGCAGTACTGAGCCCCCTCCCCCGCGGCCAGCGGGATTGCCGCGAAGCCGCTACGGGGATCTCCCTATTCCTCGCGGTGGCGCCGAAAGGCATCGTCATGATCATGAACGAACACTCAGGCACCCGTCGTCACGAAGGCTGCGCCCTTTGCCCCACCCGCGGGCTGTGCGTCGCCAGAAACCTCTCTGATGCGGCCCTCGGGGTGCTTGGTGAGACCATATCCACCACCACGCCCATGAAGAAGGGCGAGTACCTCTACCGGGCAGGCGATCAGGCGTCCGCCTGGTTCGTGGTGCGATCCGGCGTCTACAAGACCATCATCGATACTCCGGACGGCGACGAGTACGTCACCGGTTTCTACTATCCCGGCGAGCTTCTGGGCCTGGAAGGGGCGGCCGATGGAAGGTTCGACGAATCCGCACTGGCGCTCGGCAGCGCCACCGCCTGCGCGGTCAGCCTCGGCAACCTGCCGCGAATCTGGGCGCTGGGCGCTGACCGCTCCATCCTGAGCCTGATCGCTGAGCACGAGCGCAACGAGAAGGCACTCAGAATCAACATGAGCCAGTCACGAGCCGACGTGCGCATCGCCGGATTTCTCGCCCTGCTCATGGCTCGCACCGAACGGCTGGGCTTCGATCCAAGGAGCCTCCCCATGCCGATGAGCCGGACCGATCTGGCCAATCATCTCGGCCTCACCCTGGAGTGCGTTTCCCGCGTGCTTTCGCGATGGCGGAAGGCGGGTGTGATCGATGTGGACAAGAGCACGCTCCGGGTCCTGAACGCCGAAGCGCTGACCACCGCCGCTCCCCACCTGGCGGGCCTGTGCCTCCTGGGAGAGGGTACCCGGCGCGCAGGCACGAACCTGGCCGCCTGAGTCGATGTCCCGCCGGCCGCTGGCATGAGCAGCCACTTCGATCCCGACCTCATCCGGGCCTACGACGTCAACGGTCCACGGTACACGTCCTATCCCACCGCCAATCTCTTCGCCGAGGATCTCTCGACGAACACACTGCAGGCTGCACTCGGCACCCTGCCGAAGGATGCGGCCCTTTCGCTCTACGTGCATGTGCCGTTCTGCGCCACGGTCTGCTACTACTGCGCCTGCAACCGCATCATCACCAACAACCGCCGCCACGCGATCCGATATCTCGACTACCTGTTCCGGGAAGTGGCGCTGCTTGCACCGCATCTGCCCGGGGCGCATACCGTCGAGCAACTCCACTTTGGTGGTGGCACGCCGACCTATCTGAGCGATGATCAGCTCCTGGCGCTGTTCGGGGAGCTCAGCCGGCAGTTTCACCTGGACGGCAGCGGGAGTCGGGACTTTTCCATCGAGATCGACCCGCGCACCGTCGATCCGGCGCGCATCGCGTTTCTCACCGGTCTCGGTATCAACCGTATGAGCCTTGGTATTCAGGATTTCGATCCCGATGTGCAGCTGGCGGTGAACCGGCTGCAGAGCGAAGCGGATACGAGAGCGATCATGGACGCGGCGCGGGCGAACGGCGTCGCTTCGATCAGCGTTGACCTGATCTACGGCCTGCCGCTGCAGAACGTGGAACGGTTCGGTCGGACGCTCGAGCGGGTCATCGCCCTACGGCCGGACAGGATCTCGCTGTACAGCTATGCGCACCTGCCGGCGCGCTTCAAGACCCAGCGACAGATTCATGCCGAGGACCTACCCAACGCGGCGCAGAAGCTCAAGCTGCTCGAGCTCGCCGTGGAGACCCTCACAGGAGCCGGCTACGTGCATATCGGCATGGATCACTTCGCACGACCGGAGGACGAGCTGGTCCGGGCAAGCCTGCAGGGCGGCCTGCACCGGAATTTCCAGGGCTACACCACCCACGGCCACTGCGAGCTGATCGGCCTGGGCGTCAGCGCGATCAGCAGCGTCGGCAACCTCTACTGTCAGAACGCAAAGTCCATCGACGACTACGCCGCCGCCATCGATGCCGGACGGCTGCCGCTGGAGCGCGGTCTGCTGCTCAGCCGGGACGACGAGATGGTGCGGGCGTTGATCGGCGAGCTCATGTGCTCGTTCGAGCTCGACATCCCGAGGTTCGAAGCCGAGTGGCACGTGCGCCTGGACGAGGCATTTCCCGAGGCCCGGGCACGGCTGTCAAGGCTCGAGGCCGACGGTCTGGTGCGCGTGAGCGACCGACGGCTCACGGTGACGGAGGCGGGACGCTACCTGATCCGCAACATCGCGATGGTGTTCGACCGCTATCTGCCGCCGACGACAACGGGATTCTCGAGAGCAATCTGAAGGCGAGCCCGCTCAGCGCGAGCGCATGAACTGCGTGTCGATGGATCCGTCCACCTCGCCGAGCTCATAGAGCAGCGCGTCCCGGACCGCTTGGCGTCCCGCCGCGTTGCGGTATGCGTCGACCGTAGAAACGATGAGCGCGAGCAGGATCTCTTCCTTGTCCAGCCCTTCCTCACCGCCCGCGGTGACGGCCTGATCGATGGCGGCTTTGGCGAGTGCGTACTTGCTCATGAGGACTCCTGGTCTGTCAGCGGGTTCGCATCCTCAATCAGGATGCTCGAAAGCGTTTGCCAGTCATTCTCGTTGAACGTGGCCATGAGCAGCGGCAGCAGGTGCGACTCCTCGAAACGCAGATGCTCGCGCTGCAGAGAGAGGTAGGCGGACAACGCCTGCGTGACACCGGATGGCTCCGCGATCGCCCCTGTCTGCCGATGGTCGAGCTCGCTCATCAGCGCAATGCTCAGCTCGCGGATCTCCTGATGCTGGTGCAGGTTGCGGAACACGAGCCGCCGCTCCCACGGGGTCAGCCCCTTGTTCACCAGCTGGTCGAATATCCGGTCTTCGAGCGGGTGGTGCAGCCTTTCCGTGAAGTCGTCGAGCTCAGACAGACACCTGGCGGCCCGCGCCAGGCTCTGCCGCTCCCGCGAGCTGCCCAGCAGATCTTCGAGCGCCTGGAGCAATCGGTCGATGTGCGCGTGATCCGCACCGATCCGCCCGATCAGCTGAGGTGAGGCCAGTTCCTGGACCACCAGGGCGACGCTGCCGCTACTCACCGTCAAGCCGCACCGCCAGAACATTGCAGGGGGAGCCGTGCAGCACGGCGTTCGCTGTCGAGCCGAGCAACAGGCCCATTCCGTGCCGACCGTGGCTGCCGATCACGATCAGATCGGCATGCACCTCCTCGGCAAGGCCGCGGACTTCCGGTCCCGGCCCACCGAGGATCACGTGCACGTCAGAACGATCAATGCCGTACTCGCTCGCCAGCGTCTGCAGCTGCTCGCGAGCGTGGGTACTTGCTTCCTCCTCGAAAGAGATCGCGCCGGATGCGATCGGGGCCATGTCCAGCCCCCCGTAAACCTGGGTCAGAGGCTTGATCACCGTGACCAGATGCATCCGTGCGCCGGTCCTCTGAGCCACCGTACGAGCCGCATCGAGCACCCTGCTGGACTCTTCAGAGAGATCGACGGCAACCAGAATGTTCGAATATGCCACTTCGCAATGCCTCCCCGGGGCGCGTTAATATTCTCAAACCAATGGAAAGGGCCGTACCGGGTCCTGTTCTGTTGTGAATGTAGTCCTCCGCGGACACTTCTCTCAATTCGTGGAAGGCCGCCGCCCGTCTTCGGGAAACCCGTAGTGACAGGTCCGGCCACCGCAGGCGTAAATCGAACGCAACAACGAGGCAGTGAAGTATGCTCGACATCAAAGCAGCACGGGAAGAGCTGACCGGCCTGAGGGCCGAGCTCAAGGCCCGCCAGGACAAGGTCTCCCGACACACCCGGCATCGGGAAGACCCCCTGCCCCAGGATTTCGCCGAGCAGGCCGTGGAGCTGGAAAACGGTGAGACCCTGGTCGCGCTGGACCAGGAGCTGGCCCAGGAGCTCCGCAAGATCGACCATGCCCTGGAAAGGATCGATGCCGGCAACTACCTCACCTGTGAGTCCTGCGAGGAGCCGATCGGCGAAGAGCGGCTGAAGGCCCTCCCCTACAGCTCGCTGTGCATCGACTGTGCAAGCGATGCCGCGGAGCGAGCCTGAAGGCCGGAGTACCCTCGATGCGGAAAATCCTGATGACGGCGCTGCTGATTCTTGCCGGACCCGCCTGGGCCGCGACCTATGACGGCGCCGAGCTCTATGCGCTCAACTGCTCCAACTGCCACGGTGTCTATGGCGAGGGCAACGGCATCGTGACGCCCGATCTTTCCGTGGTCGTGATGGATCTGCGCTACCTGGCCGAACGCAACGGCGGCGTGTTCCCGAGGGAGTTCGTCACGCGGATCATCGACGGCCGCGAGGTACGCGCCGCGCACGGACCCGAGGGCATGCCGGTATGGGGTGCCGTGTTCTCACGCGGTGAAGGTCTCGGTGAGGACGCCCAGCGCCGGGTGGACGAGAAGATCGGTGCGATCACCGACTTCCTCGAGTCCATTCAGATCGTCGAGTAAGCCCGCGCACCTCGATGGCGCAGGCACCCCGGTCAGGGATGCACTACCAGCAGGTCCACGGGTGAGCGTTCGAGAATCTTCTCTGCCGAGTTACCCAGCAGACGTGCCGTAACACCCCGCCGGGCCGCGCTGCCCACGACCACCAGACCGGCGTTGGTCTTCCGCGCCGTGGCCGCCACCATGTGGCCGACCTTCCCTGCCGGTCGGTGGATTCGGCTGCGCGCAATGTGATACGGGCGCAGCAGCGCCTCCAGGAATGCGGCGCTCCCCTCGATGGCCTGGCGACGTACCTTGCGCGCGTCGATCATGTCCAGATCGCTCAGCACCTCGGAATACTCCACGACCGCCACGCAATGCAGCTTGCCGCCCCGGATCCCGGCGAAGCGGTTCGCGGCTTCCAGCACCTTCATGTTCAGGGTCTGATGGATGCGGTCGTGATCCTTCAGGTCCACCGTAGCGATCACATCACCAGCTTTCCGTCGGCGACCGCCGGTACCAACCAGAAGCAGTGACTTCGGGCAGCTTCGGATCAGCTCCCAGTCGAGGGGGGTATGCATGAGGGTCCTCGTCTTGTGCACGGACTTGATCACCAGATCCGCATCCGCGCTTTCCGCCGCGACCCAGCCGGCGATGTCCGATGTCCAGACGACCTCGATGCTGACCGGGGATCCGCTCAAACCCTCGTCCCTGACCAGGTTGCGCAACCATTCATCGCGTACGCGGACGATCTCCTTCTTCATGGCGCGCCGCTGATGGGCGTCGAAGATCTCCTTCTGCTCGGCCATGGCGAGCCACACGAACGACACCAGCCGGAGGTGGGTGGCCGGATGCGTGGCCTGAAGGCGGCGCGCCTCCGCGAGCGCCGTCTGCGCGTGCTTCGGCTTGTCCAGAATGACCAGAATCGAGGCCGGATACTTCAAGAACTTCTCCTCTGTCTCTCACTCATCAGTCAGATCCATTGATCGGCCAGACCATTGATCAGCCAGATCGATCAGGTTGCGTGCACGGTGACCACGTCGCAGTCGACGGCGTGAAGAATACGCTCCGAGGTATTGCCGAGCAAAACGCCTCGCACGCCTTCCCGGGCATGAGTACCGAGCACGAGCAGCGCCGCCTCCGATTCCTCGACGAGACGCGCCAGCACCTGGGCGGTAGGACCTTCCTCCAGAAGCAGGTGGCGATACGAGAAATCTCCAGCCGACACCAGCGCCGCCATCCGCTCACGGGCCTCTTCTTCCACGGCGTTCTTGATCTCGGTGTAGCTCTTCACCGCGCCGAGCTCACCGACCCAGGGTTCGAAGAGCGGATAAGCGTAGACCACGTCCAGGTCGCCGCCGAGCACGCCGGCCAGCTCCGATGCCTGTCGGAGCGCGCTCCGGTTGAGGTCCTCATGGCTGTCGTCGAACAGATCGAGGGCGCACAGGATGACCGGGTCCCCTGGCCAGGCGGCGACCTTGACCAGCATCACCGGAACCTCTGCATGGCGCAGCAGGTTCCACTCGTCCGGGGTCCGCACGACGCTGGCGACCTTGTCCCCGAGGCTCTCCTGTTCGCCCGTCGCCCGCAGAATCAGATCCGCCTCCACGTCCGCGGCGGCGTGCAGCACACCCTCCCACGTCCGCGGGTTCCACAGCGTCGCGGACTCCAGATGGTCGATCCGCCCCCGCCACTTTTCCAGCTCGTCCTCGAGTGCGGACTCGGCGGACTCCAGGATGAACGTCTTCAGCCGCGCCGAGTCCTCGATGGCCGACGTGCTGATGTCCGCCACCCCTTCGTAGATGACATGGACCACATGCACGTTGGTGGACCCGTCCGCCAGACGCTGTGCCTTCTCCATCAGATAAGACAGGGACAGCGTGTCGTCGACAACGACCAGCAGATTTCTGATTTGGCTTTCTCCGGCCATAGACTCACCTCCACATGTTGAGAGCAGATCCCGCCAACGCTATCGGGAGCTCGCGCTCCCGCGTATCCGTACTTCTCCAGGCGCCCTTCGGAGTCTACCTAATTGTCGCTATGCGCGGTGCCACCAGAATCTGCCACGCGCAACGGCAGAACGCCGACAATCCGTTACCATGCAAGGGTGATCGGGCAGGCCGGTGGAGGCAAGAGGGAGACGGGGAATGAGCGAGCACAAGAAACCCATCCTGAGCAAGGTGCTGGTGGCGAACGACCGCCTCGAAGGTATCGACGTGGCGCTGCCCAAGGCGGCGATGATCGAGCATTACAGCGGCGCTGCCATCGAGGTGCTCGAGGTCATTTACGACACCGTCGCCGAGGAGCCGCCCACGGTGCTGCCGCCGGCGGACCAGGCGAACCTCATCGAAGGGTTGAAGGCGGCCGAGCGCAACGGGCTGCGCCGTCTCGTGCAGGCCTTCGAAGGCAAGGTGGCCGAGATCGAGACGCGCGTCGCCTGGAACAAGAGCGCCGCGGCCGGCATTCTCGCCGAGCTCGACGGCGTGGATTTTCTGATCAAACCCATCTCGCGCCACAACGCGCTGATTGACCGGCTGCACGCACCGCTGGACTGGGCGCTGACCCGCGCCGCACCCTGCCCCGTGCTGATCAGCAAGGCGCCGTGGACCGAGTCGCACACGGTACTCGCGGCGCTGGATGCAGGGGACGAGTCGCACCAGGCGCTCAATCGGGCAATTCTGAGCACGGCCATCGATCTCTCCCGCATTCTCGGGTGCGACCTGCACGTGGTCTGCGCCTATCCGAGTCTCGGCCAGAGCGTCAACCAGCTCCAGGTGGCCATGGACTACGAAGGGATCAAAGCGGACATGCGCCGAACCCGGCGCACGCTCATCGAAGGACTGATCGCCGAGCTGGAGGCACCGGTCGACGAGATTCACTTCCTCGAAGGTAACGCGAGGGAAGCCATTCCGGAACTCGCGAACCGGATGGGCGCGGTGCTCACCGTGCTCGGCACCGCCGCACGGCGCGGCCTCTCTCAGCTGATTCTCGGCAATACGTCGGAGGCGATCATCGGCGCCCTGGACGGCGACCTGGTGACCGTTCGGGAGCCAGGCTAGGTCCTGTGGGGTAGCAGGCTCAGCCGCCGCCTCGGTCCTCCTCGCTCCCGGCGATCCGCCGCACCGTCTCCATGATCGACAACGGCAGCGGGAAGACGATGGTCGAGCTCTTCTCTCCCGCGATCTCGGTCAGGGTCTGCAGATAGCGCAGCTGGATGGCTTCCGGCTGGGCTGACAGCGCCGTCGCCGCCTCCACCAGCTTCTCCGCAGCCTGCTGCTCCCCTTCCGCGTGGATGACCTTCGCCCGTCGCTCCCGCTCCGCTTCGGCCTGCCTGGCGATTGCACGGATCATGCTCTCGTCGATGTCCACGTGCTTGATCTCCACGTTGGCGACCTTGATCCCCCACTGGTCGGTCTGCCGGTCGAGGATGTCCTGGATGTCGTTGTTGAGCTTTTCCCGCTCGGCGAGCAGCTCATCCAGCTCGTGCTGGCCGAGCACCGAGCGCAGCGTCGTCTGGGCGAGCTGACCGGTGGCCTCCATGTAGTTCTCCACGTTGATGATGGCCCGCTCCGAGTCGATCACGCGGAAGTAGAGCACCGCGTTGACCTTCACGGACACGTTGTCACGGGTGATGAGGTCCTGGGTCGGGACGTCCAGAACCATCGTTCTGAGATCGACACGTACCATCTGCTGCACGACGGGGATGATGAGTATCAGGCCCGGTCCCTTGACCTTGTAGAAACGGCCGAGCATGAACACCACACCCCGCTCGTACTCGCGCAGCACGCGGAAGGCTGAGATCAGCAACCCGACCAGCAGCGTGACGATGATGATGGGGAACAACTCCATGGGCGATCCTCCTGATATCCGTTCCTCTAGTGTCCTGATCGTGCCGAGCCGCTCGCCTCACCGGGGGCGATCACGAGGGTCAGCCCGTCTATCTCGACCACGTGCGCCGGGGCGCCGGCAGCCACCGGTTCCGCCGCCCGTGCGTGCCAGATCTCGCCGAACGCTCTGACCCTGCCGGAGGTATCGAATCCGTTCAGCACCTCTACCGGCGCACCGATCATGCCTTCGTGCCCGGTGACTATCCGGCTGTTCCGTGCTCTGATTGCGGCCCCGGCCGCAAACAGGATGACCGCCGCGGTGCTGAAGGCGAAAGCGGCGATGACGGCGACCGGCAAGCCGAATTCGGGCGATCGTGTGTCCATCAGCATGAGTGATCCCATGACGAACGCCACCACACCTGCAATACCCAGCACCCCCATGGTGGGGGTGAACACCTCTGCCGCCATCATGCCGATGCCGACCACAATCAGGGCGAGCCCGGCGTAGTTGACGGGAAGCATGTGCAGTCCATACGCCCCCAGCAGGAGACAGACGATGCCGATCACTGACGGGATGATCGTTCCGGGGTTGTAGAACTCGAGAATCAATCCGTAGACGCCGAAGATCAGCAGACCATAGGCGATGGTCGGATCCGTAATCAGCTCCAGAATCTCATGCTTCCAGTCGGTCTCCACGCGACGCACGCCCGCACCCGCGGTCGCCAGCCGCACGGTCCCGGATTCGAGCGTAACCTCCCGTCCGTCGACGGCCTCGAGCAGGGACGGCACATCGTCCGCAATCAGGTCGATGACGTTCTGCTCGAGCGCCTGGGAGGCGCGAAGGTTTGCTCCCTCCCGCACGGTCTTCTCCGCCCACTCGATGTTGCGCCCACGCAGCTCGGCCAGGCCCTGCAGGTAGGCGACGGCATCGTTGACCACTTTCCTGGTCATGGCGTCGGCGGGGGCCGCCTCCTGCCCCTCGCCACCGTCTCCGGGCTTGCCCGCGGGCGCCGGCGTGGGCGAGCCGCCAATGCTGACGGGTGTGGAGGAGCCGATGTTGGTGGCGGGCGCCATGGCCACGATGTGACTGGCGTAGGCGATGTAGGTGCCGGCGCTGGCTGCCCGTGCGCCGTTGGGCGCAACGAACGTGATGATGGGAATCCTTGAGGCCAGAATGGCGTGCACCAGCTCGCGCATGGACTTGTCCAGACCGCCGGGCGTGTCCATTCGGATGATCAGGGCCTCAGCACCCGCGTCCGCGGCCTGTCCGATGGAACGCTCGATCAGATCGGCCGTCGCCGGCCCCAGTGGCCCGTCCAGCTCAACCAGCCACACCTGTCGACCGATCCCCTCCCCGGCCGGAGCGGCTGCCCCGGCGGCGGCGGAGGGCCAGGAGAGCAGGCTGATGATGCTCAACATCCCCACCATGCCTGCCACCCTCAGCGTCTTCAGCAGGCTGTTCATGGGCTCAGATTAACCACACGGGGTGGTCAAGCCAACAAACATCTCATCGAACGCCTGACGGATCAGCAGGACCGCACGATCGCCGTGAAACGTCTCGCCACCCTGGATCACGTGGTCCCGATACATGGAACCGGTCCATATCACCGTGTCGCTGCGCTGGTCCACCACATCCACGTTCAGGCGCGCCAGGAACCGTTCGGTGGTGCCTGTCTGCATGGACTCGGCCAGCGGATCCGTACTCTGCATCGGCGTATCGCGGTCGATCCGAAAGAAGGTGCTCACCACCTTCAGGTCTGCCTGCCGCGGTTCGGGCGCCTCGTCCAGCCCGATGTTCGCCAGCGCCCCGCGGAGCGCAATGCTGATCGGTCCTTCAATGAAGCCGGGCACGTCCTCGAATGCCAGCGTGTACGTGGAGAACGGCTCTGCGGCGCCGTGACAGGCGGCGGGCGCGTCCACCTGCATGCCGCGGGTCGCAGTGCAACCGGCCAGCACGCCCAGCAGCCCGACGAGCAGGAGGTGGCTGAGGACGCCCGGTCGGTCGCGGTCACTCATCGTCGTCAGTTCGGATCCTCACCGTCAGCACGTCGCAGGGTGCCGAGTGCAGCACGCCGTTGGCCGTCGAGCCGAGCATGAGACCCGACAGCCCGTGCCGACCGTGGGTACCGATCACGATCAGGTCCGCGTCGATCTTCTCGGCTTCCGCCTTGATCTCGAGCGCCGGACGGCCGACGCGAATGGCCACCCTGTCCGGCTCGATGCCGAATGCGGCCACCCGCTCGCGGACGTTCTTGGCCGTCTCCTGGGCAATGGTTTCCTCCATGTCCCGCAGGGGCCACGATGCTGCGAACATGGCGCCGTCCATGCCGGTCACGCCGCTCATCAGCGGCGGGATCACGGTCACCACTCGGAACTCGACCGTCCCGCGCGGGTCGATGGCGGTCGCCGCTTCCAGCACCTCCTCCGCTTCGTCGGTCGCATCCAGAGCGATCAGTATCTTGCGTAATGTGCTCGTCATCGCCGCTGACCCAACACCTCAATCCTTGATCCGGATCGTGAGCACATCGCACTCGGCGTGGTGCAGCACGCCGTTCGCCGTGGAGCCGAGCAGCAGGCCGAGGCCGTGCTTGCCGTGGGAACCGACCACGATCAGGTCCGCACCGATATCCTTTGCCGTATCCACGATCTGCGGTGCCGGAGTACCGATCACCGCGTGCACGTCCTTATCCGCGACCCCGATCTCCTTGCCGAGCTTCTTGAGCTGCTCCACTGCCTGGGCCTGAGCCTCCCGCTCGAAGTTCACGCTGGCCTGCGTGTACGCGGCCATGTCCAACCCGCCGTACACCTGGGTGAGCGGTTTCACCACGGAAATGAGCGACAGCTTGGCGCCGTGGTCCTTGGCGATCTGCCTCGCCTCCTTCAGCACCTGGCTGGCTTCCTCGGACAGATCCACCGC
>JASFLG010000055.1:0-13447 GCA_050118205.1 Pseudomonadales bacterium | reverse complement strand
GACGGCGCTGGCGATCGCGCCGCGCTCCAGATACTCGACGCAGGCCGGCGCCAGGAACTGCAGCGCCGCCTCGCTCTGAGACATGTCGATGAACTGACCCTCGCCGCTGCGGCGACGGTGCGCCACCCCAGCGAGGATCGCCAGCGCGTTGAAGCGCACCGAGGTGAAGTCCGTGTACGGTCCGAAGCAGCCGGTGGGTGCTCTGCCCGGCATGCCGGTCAGCCCGTGAAAGCCGCTCACCGCAGCCGCCGAGTTCCCGTAGCCCGCATAATCCCGCCACGGCCCCGTCTGTCCCATCAGCGAGCTGGAGATCATGACGATGCCCGGGTTCAGGGCACGCACCGCCTCGTAGCCGAAACCCATGCGCTCGATGACCCCGGGAGCGAAGGACTCCGTGAACACGTCCGCCCAGCGGATCAGGTCCTCGAGCACCGCCCGGCCTGCCTCGCTGCCGAGGTCCAGGCACACGTTGAGCTTGTTCGCATTGGTGCTGTGGTGACAGGCGGCCCGTTCCGGCTCGGCCACGCCACCCACGTAGGGTGGCACGTTGCGGACCATGTCGAGCCGCCGGCTGGACTCCACGTGCACCACGGTCGCACCGTAGTCGGCCAGCATGCGGGTCGCACCGGGCCCCGCGACCACCCAGAACACGTCGAGCACCTTGAGCCCGGACAGCGGCAGCTCGCCGGGGGTTTCCGCGGCGCACACGTCGCGGAAGGTCGACGGGCCCTGCCATCGCCGCGGCAGGTTCTCGCTGAGCGGCAGCGGCGAGCCGCCGAACCTCGCGAACGGCCCGAGACGCCGACCCGTGCGTGACGGCCGCAGGAATCCACGCGCGCGCAGATGCCCGGAATCCAGCACGTCCGCGAGATCCAGCACCGGCGCCACCAGCAGCCGCCGTCTCACCGCCTCGTCCATCAGGGTCGCCTTCGACCGGGACCGGACAAGGTGCTCGATACCGTCCTGCACCGGCGCCCAGTCTTCCGCGCTGAGAGTGCCCGTGGCGAGCTGCATGGCGGCCTGCCCCCACTCGCGGTCCAGGTGCCGGGCCTCGATGAGGCTTTCTTCGCTCACCCAGGCCATGAGCCGCTGCATGAAGGCGGCGAGCGGCGGCAGGATGCCCTGCAGCACCACCACCTCGCCATCCGCCGCCGCAAACTGACTCTTCAGATACGCCTGACCGATCCGACTCCCGAAGGCCGCCCGCTCCACACGCGGCTGGCCTACCGCCCCGTCCAGCGCCCGGGACAGCAGGGGATAGGTGCTCGACTGCTGGGCGGAGATGTCCAAGATCTGCCCGCGTCCGCTCACGGCACGTTCGAACAGCGCGATCAGCACCGCCACCGCCGCATCGGAGCTTGCGTGCGCGTGGGCCTGGGGCACGGAGATGCGCAGCGGCGCCGCGTCGGGGGCGCCGGAGGCAAACAGGTGACCGGACGCCGCCACGCTGATCAGGTCCGTCGCCGCGAATGCCGCCTTGGGGCCGGTCCGGCCGAAGTGGGTGATACAGACGCGGATCAGCCGGGGGAAACGCTCGCCAAGCACCGCATCGGAGAGTCCCAACGTCTGCCAGAACGCTTCCGACTCGCTCTCCACCAGCACGTCCGCCGAGGCAAGCGCCTCGAGCAGCACATCGGTCTGCGCCGGCCAGTCGATGTGATGCACCCCCTTGCCGAGGGTGTAGGCGCGCCAGTGGGGATCGTCCGTGAGCGCGTCCTGATGCGCCGGGCGAACCCACTGCTGCACCTCGGCTCCCATGTCCGCAAGCAGTTGACCACACATGAGACCCAGCCCCGACGTCAGGTCGAGGACCCTGAGATCAGCGAGCACTCGCCACCGTGTCGCGAAGGCTCATCTGCATGAGGAGCATGGCGGCCTGGGTGCCAACCACAGCGTCCCGTTGCCGGGCCAGCGCGAACTCCCGGTACAGCGGGTCGTCCTGCAGCAGCACGCAGCGCTGATCGTCGCCACAACGGAACTCGGTGCGGCGTCCGAACGAGTTGCCGGCCGGCCCGTAATCGCCGAAGCCGCCGGGATCGCTGCTCGGCATCCAGAACGCCGTCCACCGGGTCGGCAGGCCGTCGATGGGCGCGCCGACCGCGGCGAGGGTCTTGTTCGCCGTGTCCTCGAGCACGGCCTCGTAGCTGTTCGGGATCTCCTCGAGAAACCCGCAGTCGCCTTCCATCAGGGCGCTGAGCGCTGCTTCGTCCACCGGATAACCGTCGAAACGGTCGCCGAAGCTGAACCGCCAGAAACGCGCCGTGTACACGGGTACTACCCGGGCCGGCGAGGTCACCAGCTGGATATAGCTCAGGATCCGCCCGAGATCCTGGTAAGCGGTCACGGGGTCCTTGTCGGTCACCATGCGGTCCGACAACTCGTTGTAGTGGTCGTGGAAACGGGTGTTCACGATCCACAGGAAGCTGTGCTCACTCTGATCCGCACGATCGTAGTAGCGCCAGTTGAACATCCGGGCGAGCACGCTCCGGTCCGCGAGACCGGCGTTCGCGCGGGCCATGTAGCGCACCTGAAGCGGTGTCAGCGTGGGGATCTCGGTGTCTTCCACGCAGCGGTTGAACTGCTTGGCAGCGAGGAAGGTGAAGAACTGATGGTCGCGACCGTCATAAGCACCGGCGGACGCTGCAGCGACCGTGACGAGCAGGACACCGAGGAGCTTCGGATTCAGCAGGCTCACACGCAGGCCCCTTCCAGACGCGTCACCACCTCGTCGCTCTCGAGCGCGGCGAGCAGGTCCTCGATGGTGCGGTCAGTCCCCGGCCACCGGGCTTCCGGCAGCACTTCCGCTGCCGGTGCCAGCACGAACAGGCGATCGACGGCGCGGGGATGCGGCAGCGTAAAGGTGCTGGTCGCGCGGGTTTCGTCGTCAAAGAGCAGCAGATCCAGGTCGAGCTCGCGGGGCGCGTTGCGCACCGGGGTCGGACCGCGCCCGTACTCCTGCTCCAGGACCTTGAGCGCAGCGAGCAGCCTCTCGGGCGTGAGCCCGGGCGCGGCGTCGAAAGCCGCAGCGGCGTTGATGAAGTCGTCCGACCCGGGTGGGCAGTCCACCGGTGAGGTGCGCCACAGGTGCGAGCGACGGACCTCGCCACGGGCAAATCCCGCAAGGCGATCCATTGCCTCCAGCACGATACGGCGGGAGTCCCCCCGATTCGATCCGATCCCGATCAGCACCACGGCCGGGTATGTCCTGCAAATCCCCCTGTGGACGCTCGATAGTAGTAATCCCAGCGACCGTTTGGCAAACTCGTCGGCCACTTGAATCATTATGGGAGAGGGGCATGAAAGCGGCAGTCCTCAGAGAAATCAACAAGCCTCTGGAGATCGAAAACATCCAGCATGGCGACCCGGGACCGCGAGAGGTCCTGGTCCGCACCGTGGCAGCGGGCGTGTGTCACTCGGATCTGCACTTTCAGAACGGATCGTACCCGTATCCGTTGCCGGCCGTGCTCGGCCACGAGTCGGCGGGGGTCGTCGAGGCGGTGGGCAGCGACGTCACTTACGTGAAGCCCGGCGATCACGTGATCACCTGCCTGTCCGCCTTCTGCGGCCACTGCGAGCACTGCCTCACCGGCCACATGTCTCTGTGCCAGGAGCCGGAGCTGCAGCGTGCGCCGGATCAGCCGCCGCGACTGGCCAAAGGCGATGAAGGTATCTGGCAGTTCCTGAACCTGTCCTCGTTCGCCGAGTACATGCTCGTTCACGAGCACGCCATCGCCAAGGTCCGCGAAGACATGCCCATGGCCCAGGCTGCCCTGATCGGCTGTGGCGTCACCACGGGCGTGGGCGCGGTCATCCACACGGCCCGGGTCGAGCCAGGCACCACCGTGGCCGTCATCGGTTGCGGCGGGGTCGGGCTTTCCGCCATCAACGGGGCCGCCATCGCCGGCGCGGCCCGCATCATCGCCGTGGACATGGTGCCGAGCAAACTGGAGCTGGCCCGCAAGTTCGGAGCGACCGACGTCGTGAACCCGAAGGATGGCGATCCGGTCGAGGCGGTACGCGAGCTCACCGGCGGCGGCGTGCATTACTCCTTCGAGGCCATCGGCCTCAAGGTGACCGCCGAGCAGTCCTTCAAGATGCTCGCCCGCGGCGGCACGGCCACCATCATCGGTATGATTCCGGTCGGCACCAACATCGAGCTGCACGGGCCGGAGTTCCTCATGGAGCGCAAGCTGCAGGGCTCGAACATGGGCTCCAACCGTTTCCGGGTCGACATGCCCAGATTCGTGGAGTTCTACCTGCAGGGTCGTCTGCATCTGGACGACCTGATCTCGCGCAAGATCAAGCTCGAGGACGTGAACGAAGGTCTGGCCGCGCTGGAGACCGGCGAGGTCGCCCGCTCGGTGATCATGTTCGACTGACCGACAGAACGGCTGGCTGGCACTCCTAACGGAGTGCCACGTAGCCGAACTGGCCGGCACGATACACCCGCAGCAGCAGCTGATCCCCACCGCCGCGCGCATGGTCGCGCAGGTCGTTCAGGTTGCGTACTGACTGACGGTTAGCACCCACGATCACGTCGCCTGGCCGCAAGCCGTAGCGCCAGGCGCTGCTTCCGGTCTCCACCTCGGTGACCACCACACCGGAGCCCGCGCCTCCTTCCTGACTTCGGAAGTTCTGCAGAAACGTGCCGACGAGCCGGCGGTCCACGCGCTCACCCGTCATCTTCTCCCAGCTGCTGTCGCCGATCTTGAGCGTCACCCGTCGGGTCCGGCCGTCGCGAAGAACCTCCATGGTCACCTCGTCGCCGACGAAGATCACGGCGGAGCGGTTGTGGAAATCCGAGACACGGCGGATCGCCTTGTTGCCGAGACGGACGATGATGTCGCCCTGCTGCAGCCCAGCCTCGCCCGCCGGGCTGTCCGGCTCCACATCCAGGATCACCACCCCGTCGCGCCGGTCCACGCCGAAGGCCTCGGCGAGCTCGGCGTTGAGTCCCTGAACCGCGATCCCCAGATAACCCCGCTGCACGTGCCCATGCTCGATGAGCTCGTCCATCACGGCTCGCACCATGTTGGCCGGGATTGCAAAGCCGATCCCGACATTGCCGCCGCTGGGCGCGAGGATGGCGGTGTTGATGCCGACCAGGTCGCCGCGCAGATCCACGAGCGCGCCACCCGAGTTGCCCGGGTTGATGGAAGCATCGGTCTGGATGAAGTCCTCGAACCCTTCGATGCCGAGACCGGAGCGGCCCAGAGCGCTGATGATGCCGCTGGTGACCGTCTGGCTCAGGCTGAAGGGATTGCCGATCGCAACCACGAAGTCGCCCACCCGCAGGTCGTCCGAATCGGCAAAGCGGATCTCGGTCAGGTCCTCCGGGTCCACCTTGAGCACGGCCAGGTCCACCTGCTCGTCGGTGCCGACCAGCTTGGCCGTGAGAACCCGACCGTCTGCGGTGGTCACCGCGATCTCGTCAGCGCGGTCCACGACGTGATTGTTGGTGACGATGTAGCCCTTGTCCGCATCCACCACCACGCCGGAGCCGGCGCTGCGGGTACGACGCTCCTGGTTGGGAATGTTGAAAAAGCGCCGGAAGAAGGGATCCTCGAGCAGCGGGTTGCGGTACGTCGTGTAGGTGGCGATGTTCACCACCGCCGGCGACGTCCGCTCGAGCATGGGCGCGAGGCTCGGCAGCGCTTTTCCATCCGCGAGCACGCCGGGTAGCGCGGCGCCCGCCGCGAGACCGGGCAAGGCCAGCAGCAGGACCGCGGCAAACCGACGAGACATGGCCGGGTAGGATCTGTGAGCGCCTGAAACGTGCATCTGATACCTCGAAACTCAGTCTATCAGGGCGCGCCGACAGCGACCGGCGACACCGCGTCCGTCGCCCCCGTTCGCGGCGCCGAATCGCTGTCCGGCGTCGGGCCGGCGCCGAACATCGAAAGCCACGCCAGGAACGACAGCCCCGCCGCTACCGAATAGGCGAGCCGGTAGTCCGCGAGGTCGTAAAGCAGCCCCAGCGCCACCGGCCCCCCGGCAACACCGAGCACGGCGATGGCGTTGGACAGCGAGAATATCCGCGCGTAGGCCTTGACGCCAAACGCCTCGGCCAGCCAGAGAGGCTGCAGCATCAGCAGGTTGCCCACGGTGGCTCCGAAAAGCCCGGCGCCTACGAGCACGCCGAGCGTCGAATCCGCCGCAGCCACGAGCGCGAGCCCGATCGACTGGCCGAGAAGGTTGGAGAGCGCGAACACCCGAATGGAGACCCGGGTCACCAGCAGCCCACCGACGAGGCGGCAGAGAATACTCATCACCGTGAGTGCCTGAACCGCGGTGGCCGCCACCGCATAGCCGACCAGACCCTCCGCGCGGTTGTAAAGGTGCGCGATGCCGCCCACCTGGGAGCTCATGCAGAGCACGTAGGCAACGGTAAGCAGGATGAAAAACCGGGAACGGATCGCCGTCGCGTACTCCCAGCCGCTCTCCGGCGGTGCGCCCGTACCGGCGGGCACGGCGCTCTCCGGGCGCGGCCGCAGCACCAGCAGCACCACCGGCACCATCGCGGCCACAAAACCGACCCCGAGCCAGGGCATGACCACCGTCACCCCCAGGTCGTTGAACAGCCGCGCGCAAAGCGGCGTGAGCAGGACACCCCCCATGGACAACCCCGTGGAGGCGACCGACAGAGCGACGCTGCGGTTCCGCCCCGGGAACCACCGGGTGACCAGAGTGGTGCTGGTCACGATGGAGACGGCGCTGTTGCCGAGACCGAACAGCAGATAGAGGCCGTACAGCTCCCACAGACGATCCGCATGGCCGGTCGCGCCCAGCGCAAGTCCGGCGATCAGCGCCCCTACGATCATGACGAGCCGCACGTCGAACCGCTCGAGGAGCGCGGCAACCCAGATGCCGCCCACCCCGCCGACCACGAAGAACAGGCTCACCGCCACGGACAGCTCGGAGACGGAAAAGCCCGTTTTCGCCGCCAGCACGTTCATGTAGACGGACAGGTTGTAGAACCCGAACCCAGAGGAGACGGTCAGGATCACGAACAGCCCCCCCACCACGAACCAGCCGTAATAAATGCGCCCGCTCACCGATATACTCTCGAATCTCTATCCCGGACAGGAGGCGGGCACTCATGCCGATCAAGAACATCTTCGAGGATCTCGAGCGCAAGAAGGCCGCCATCGAGAACCTGAGCATCGACGATCTGGTCAGCGAGATGCAGGCCGCCGAGGATCTCCTGCTCATCGACCTGCGCGAGATCCAGGAGCGGGTGGACCTCGGCACCATTCCCGGTTCCCTGCATGTGCCGCGGGGCATGCTCGAGTTCTGGGCCGACCCGTCGAGCCCCTACTATCGCGACTACTTCCAGGAACACCGCCGCACCGTCGTATTCTGCGCCGGTGGTGGCCGCTCGGTGCTGGCCGTGCTCGCCCTCGAGGACATGGGCTTCAGCAACGTGGCGCACGTGGAGGAAGGATTCCGGGGCTGGAAAGATGCCGGTCACCCGGTCGAGGACGTGGCATCCACCAGCCGCTGGGTGCGTCGGGAGAAATAGCCCTCACCGCGCTGCGCCGCGGAACACGAAGCTCCCGATCAGGCTCAGGAAGTAGGGCCGCGGCGTTTCCATGAACGCGGCGTGGTCGCCACCGGGAAGCACCGCCCAGATCTTGTCCCGCGCTGCCACGTTCGCGAAGAACTTCTCCTGCTCCTCGGGCAGGGCATAGGGGTCGTGCTCGGCCTGCAGGAGCAGCACCGGCACGGTGACCTGTGCACCGTCGAGCGCCAGCCACTGCTCGAGCTCGTGCCAGTCGGTGCGCACCGGGTCGCTCGCCAGGGCGCTGGTGACGAACGCCGCTTTCGCCGCCTCGCTGATCGATCCGGGCACCAGGAAATCCGAGGCCGCCGCTTCGGCGGTGGTGGGGACACGCGCCGGCTCGTCCGAAGGGGGGTTCTGATCGATGCCCGGGCGAACCGGATAGCCGAAGAGCACCACCCCGGCGAGCGCGTCCGGATGACGCTGGCTGACCAGCTGGGACACCATGGATCCGTAGGACCAGCCGAACAGATACGGGGCGCCCACCGCCGGATGCCGACGCGCCACCCAGGCGAGCACGGCGGCCACGTCTTCCGCGGCGCGATCCGGGGTCAGCCAGCCGCTGGCATCCCGGGGCGTCTCCCCATAGCCCCTGAGATCGACCCCGTAAGCCGCGATGCCCATGTCTGCGAGCCCGTCCATCAGCGAGAGATCCTCGCCCGGCGCCTGCAGGTCGAAGTCCGGACGCGTGCTCCAGGTCCGGCCGTGCACCAGCAGCATGACGGCCCGCGGTGAATCGGGTGATTTCGACCAGACAGCGAACGGGTGTCCGTCGACGACCACGGCGTGCCGCACCAGCTCCCGGGCGAGGAGCCCCTGGCCCGGCAGCAGCAGTGCCAGCACCAGGAGCGCAAATCGGACCAGCAACCTCGGATCATGCATTCGGCGTTCTCCCTTCCAGAACGGTGGCGAGCACCTGCGTATCGATGTTGCCGCCGGTCTGCACTACCCCCACCGGCCGGCCGGCGAACCGGCTCGGGCCGGCATCGGCCAGATCCGCGAGCAGGGCCGCGAGCGCGATGGCGCCCGCCCCTTCGGCGACGTTATGCGTGTCGGCATACAGGATGCGGATGGCTTCGGCCACCTGATCATCCGCAACCTGAACGATGCGCTCGACGCCGCCGCGGATGATCTCAAGCGCAGCGGGATCCGGCACCCGGCACGCCACACCGTCGGCGAACGTTCGCGCTTCGTTGGTCTCGACCACACGCCCGGCGGAGAAAGAGAGTGCGTACGCGGGCGCGGCGGCCGAGACCACGCCGACGATGCGGGTATCCAGACCGAGCAGATTCCGGACGGTGACAAGCGCACAAACACCCGACCCCATGCCGACGGGTACGTACACGGTGTGCAGCTCCGGCACCGCCGTCAGCAGCTCGTAGGCATAGGTGGCCACGCCGAGCACCAGCTCCGGATGGAAGCTCGGCACGAACGCAAGGTCCCGCTCGGCGGCCACCCGGGAACACTCCTGCCGTGCCTCGTCGAAATCGCTGCCGTGCACCACGAGCGTTGCGCCCCACGCGCGCATCGCCCGGTTTTTCTCCTCGCTGTTGCCTTCCGGCACGTAGACGGTGACCGGAACGTCATAGCGGGCGGCGGCGAACGGGATGCTCTGACCGTGGTTCCCGCGGGTCGCCGTGATGAAACCCTCCGGGAGCTCACCGCGACGATGCAGGGCGTCCATGAAGACGAGACCACCGCGCACCTTGAACGCACCGGTCGGGGTGTGATTCTCGTGCTTGACCCACACCTCGACGCCGCAGCGCGCGCGGAGCAGCGGCCAGCGGTACTGGGGCGTGGGGTCGAACACTGCACCGACCACCTCCCCGGCGTGGTGCAGCGCATCGAGCGTGAACAGGGGTGTCATGATCCGGTCCGGGTTCACTGCGCGACCGCGGACTATAAATTCAATCCGGAAGAAGATCTAATGAGCACTCGCCTGCGATCCCCGGAGGTAGCATGCATCCAGCATCCGCACGCCTGGCCGTCCTGACCGTCCTGCTGTTACTTACCGCCTGCGGACAGAGCTTCGACGCCACCACGGCGACGGAAGCGCAACCCCGCACTACGTCCGCCTGGCCGGAGTACGGCGGCGGGACCGGCCAGCGCTTCGTAGCGGCTACCGACATCGACCGGGCCAACGTCGGCGACCTGCAGGTCGCCTGGATCTACCGCACGGGCGACGTCTCGGCCGAGCCCACCGAGACGGTCCACTCCACGTCGGCCTTCGAGCTCACCCCGATCCTTGCCGAGGGGCGCCTGGTACTGTGCACGCCGTTCAACGACGTGATCGCCCTGGACCCGCTCACGGGGGGTGAGCTCTGGCGCTACCGGCACCACCTGGATCTCAGCGGTAACTACGACAACCAGATGGTCTGCCGCGGGGTGAGCTACTGGCCCGGCAGCGCGGGCGACGCGCCCGGGGCCTGCGCGACACGCATCCTGACCGCCACCAACGATGGCTATCTGGTCGCCCTCGACACCGCGACCGGGAAGCCCTGCGCCGACTTCGGTGCCGACGGCCGGGTCAACCTCAAGCAGGGCGTGGGCGGCCAGGACTACCTCGGCGAGTACCAGCAGACCTCGCCGCCGGCCGTGGTCGGCGACCGGGTGCTGGTCGGCGCGGCCATTGGTGACAACCGCCGCCTGGACGCACCGAGCGGCGTCATCCGCGCCTACGACGTCCGAACGGGTGCTCAGGTCTGGGCCTTCGATCTGGCGCCACCCGGCTACGACTATGCGCACGACCTGGTGAGCGATGAGGGTTTTGCCCTCGGTACCCCGAACGTCTGGGGGCCGATGACCGTCGATCCGGCGAGCGGCTGGGTCTACGTGCCCACGGGTAACCCGTCGCCCGACTACTACCGCACGGGCGAGCCCGACATGGACTATTACGGCACGAGCGTGGTGGCCCTCGACGGCGCCACCGGCGAGGTGCAATGGCACTTCAACACGGTGATGAACGACTTCTGGGACTACGACGTGGCCTCCCAGCCGACGCTCGCCGACCTCCAGATCCACGGAGAGACAGTGCCAGCGCTCATCCAGGGCACCAAGATGGGCTTCGTGTTCGTGCTCGACAGGCGCACGGGCGTGCCGGTGGTCCCGGTCCGCTACGAAAGCGTGCCACGCGAAGGCCCGCTCGCCTCGCAGCTCTCACCCATGCAGCCGTTCCCGCCGCCCGCGTTCCGGCTCTCGCCCGAAGTCACTGCCGACCAGGCCTGGGGGCTCACACCCATCGACGAGGGAGCCTGCCGCGAGCTGCTCGAGTCTTCGCGCACGGGGCCCATCTACACCCCGGTCACCGAGGAATGGACGGTAGTCGCACCGAGCAACATTGGCGGTATCAACTGGGGCGGGGTCGCCGTGGACGCTGCGCGCGGCCGCATCTATGCGCGCTCGAGCAACGTGCCCTATCTGGTGAAGCTCATCCCCAAAGCGTCGTTCCATGGTCGCGAAGGCTACGAGTGGGACGTGGAGCTCGCCGAGCAGCGCGGACTCCCCTTCGCAATGGCCCGACGACCGCTGCTCTCGGACTGGGGGCTGCCGTGTAACGAGCCGCCCTGGGGTTACCTGACCGCCATCGACATCGACTCCGAGTCCCAGGTCTGGCGGGTGGCGCACGGAACGGTGCGGGACATCGCCCCCGTCCCCCTGCCTCTCGCGCTCGGTGTGCCTGGACTCGGCGCGCCCATCGTGACCGCGACCGGGTTGGTCTTCATCGGCGCCGCGTGGGAGAACGTGCTGCGCGCCTACGACGCCGACACGGGTGAGGAGCTCTGGAAGACCGACCTGCCGGCCTCGCCCCAGGCGACGCCGATGAGCTACACGGTGACTCGCGACGACGGCTCCGAGAAGCAGTTCGTCGTCATCGCGGCCGGCGGCCACGGGCGCATGGGTTCCACCATGGGCGACTATCTGGTGGCGTTCGCCCTTCCGGACTGATCCCGGGAGGGCGACGGCCCGAATCCGTCCGGGTTCAGTCCGAGGTATACGTACGCACCAGACGGTCGAGGAATTCGAGAGCGTCGTAGAACTCCCGCTCGCCGATCCGTTCGTCCTGGCCGTGCGCGCGCACGTCGTCGATGTCACCGAAGACGCCGGAAACACCGTAGACCGGAATGCCGGCATTGCGGAAGTAGAGCCCGTCGGTGGCCCCCGTGCTCATGTTCGGCACCACCTTCACCCCGGGCCACATCGCCTCGGTGATCTCGGCGATGGGCGCCATCACCTCCTCGGTGAGCGGGGACGGCGGGCTCGGCTTTGCATCCTCCGCCACGGTGATGCTCACACCATCGTCCGCCACCACCTCATTCAGGGTCGCCTCCACGCTGGCGGGATCCACCCCGGGCAGGACGCGGCAGTTCACGGTGGCCTGCGCGCGCTGCGGCAAAGCGTTGTCGGCATGGCCGGCCTGGAGCCGGGTGGCCACGCACGTGGTGCGCAGGCGCGCGTTGTAAGCCGGGATGCCGGCAAAGTAGGCGACCGCCTCGGGGGCCGGTGGTTCCTTCAGCAGCCCGCCGATCAGTCGCTCCTCCTCCGGGGACATGGATGAGGCGCTCTGTCGGAAGTAGGCCCGGGTGACCTCGTTGAGCGACACGGGGAACTCATAGGCTTCGATCCGGCCGAGCGCGGCTGCCAGCTGGTAGATGGCGTTGTCTTTTCTCGGTACCGAGCTGTGGCCACCGGGATTGACCACCTCCAGATGGAACGTCATGTACACCTTTTCCGCGGCCTGCACGGAGTTGGCGATCCGTTTGCCGTGCTGGATGATGCCGCCGCCGCCTTCGTTCAGCACGAAGGCCGCGTCTACCAGTTCCGGGTGCTCGGCCAGCAGAAAGCGCACGCCGTTGTGGGCGCCACCCTCCTCGTCCGCGGTCAACGCCAGGATGATGTCGCGGTTCGGTCGATAACCCTCTTCCTGCATGCGGATCATGTTGGCGGTGTAGATGGCCGCCTCGTCTTTGTCGTCGGTAGTGCCGCGACCGTAGTAGTAACCATCCCGCTCGAGAAACTGAAAGGGCGGCACGGTCCAGTCCTCCGGGTTCGCCTCCACCACGTCGAGGTGCGCGAGCAGCAGAATCGGACGGTGCAGAGGCGCCGGCGAGCGCAGCCGCGCCACCAGGTTGCCCTTCCGCTCAGCCGGCACGATCACCCGCACGTCCTCCTCCGGAAAACCGGCGTCGATCAGCCGGGCAGCCATCGCCCTGGCGGCTGCCGTGTTGTCCCCCACCGAGTCCGTGGTGTTGATCTCGATGAGCTCCTTGAAGATGTCGTGTGCGAGCTGCTGATGCTCGGTGAGCTCCGCGGCACTCACCGCGGATGGGAGGAGCAATCCGAAGGCGATCGCCAGGCGGGTGAGGTTCTTTGAGATCATTTCAGGTACCAGCTTCGTGTTCGGGGTGGCATCTCGAATCCTGTTCACTCGCTCAGCGAACAGGTCGGCGGACGCAGCAGAGGATTGCAGCGCATGCCGCCGGGCAACGCAACCACGTAGTCCGTGCCGAAATGCGCCGCCGGCAGATAGTAGTCGGTGCTGACGAGCTGCGCGCCAGAGGCGAAGGCCCGGTCGCGTCGCGTGGTGTCACCCGTGCGCGCTTCCACCGTATCCGCGTCCGCCCGGGTACGTACGATGTAGCCCTCACGGACCAGCCGCTGGATCCGATCGAACTCAGCCACCGGGTCGTTCACGATCAGGATGGCGGCACCCGGCTTGCCCGCCGGCAGGGTGGCGAACATGGCGCGCTCCCGCCACCGGCCCGCGTAGCCGGCGCGTTTGCTGCCACCCTCGTCCAGGATGGTGAGAACGTGTCCGCGCGCGTCGGCCAGAGCCGGCCAGACCGGACCGTCGGGTCCGACCACGTCCGCCGGCTCGATGAGGCGCTC
>JASFLG010000054.1:0-13514 GCA_050118205.1 Pseudomonadales bacterium | reverse complement strand
AGCTGCTTGGCGAACTGGCCTATGTCCTCGTCGAGCAGCGTTCCCATGATCGCCTGCTTGGAGCCGAACAGGTTGTAGGGGGTGACCAGGCTGACCCCGGATTTTTCGGCGAGCATGCGCATTGAGAAACGTGTCCTCGCGGTCTCGCGGATGAGCGATCTGGCCGCTTCGAGTATGCGCTGTCGGCGGATTTCCTTGGCTTCTTCGCGGCTCGGCATCGACTGCCCGGCTTCTTGTGAGGGCCGTATTCTGACAAATATCTCCTGCCGCTGCCTCCATCGGAATCCCGAGGTGTCATCCGCACTTTGAAACGTGTTTTAATCCGTTTCTTGCACCGGCCCTCGAGAAGCCGGCCCCGTGGGGGACGCGGGTATGAGAAACGCAGGATTGGGGAGACAGACAACAGATGGCGCAGGCAGCCTCGGCGCAGTCGGGTGAGACCTCCTTTCGCACCTACGCGCTGAGCGTGCTGGTCGTGGTCTACACCTTCAACTTCATCGATCGGCAGATCCTGTCCATACTGCTCGAGGCGATCAAGCTGGATCTCGGTCTCAGCGACACGCAGCTCGGGCTGCTCACCGGATTCGCCTTCGCGCTGTTCTACGCGACACTGGGTGTGCCCATCGCGCGCTGGGCCGATCGGCACAGCCGTCGGAATCTGATCGCAGTGGCGCTCGCTGTCTGGAGCGCCATGACGGCGCTCTCGGGACTCGCCCTGAACTTCTGGCACCTGCTCATCGCGCGCATCGGCGTCGGGGTGGGAGAAGCCGGATGCAGCCCGCCTGCGCACGCCATGATCTCCGATTATTATCCGGCGGAGCAGCGCGCTTCCGCGCTCGGCATCTACTCCCTCGGCATTCCCGTCGGCATCCTGTTCGGGTTCATCGCCGGCGGCTGGATGAACGAGTTCTTCGGCTGGCGGGCGGCGTTCTTCGTCGTCGGGATTCCCGGGCTGCTCCTCGCGCTCATCGTGCGCTTCACGGTTCGCGAGCCGTCACGTGGCATGGCCGAGGGTCGTGCCGACACCACGGAGATGCCGAGCGTGCGGGAGACGTTCGCACTGCTGTGGAGCAAGCGGGCGTTCCGTCATATGGCTTTCGGCGGCGCGCTCACTGCCTTCGTCGGTTATGGTGTGGTCAACTGGGTGCCGACTTTCTTCATCCGCTCGCACGGCATGAATACCGGCGAGATCGGCACCTGGCTCGGGCTCATCCTCGGCATTCCCGGCGGCATCGGTATCGCCTGGGGCGGCTTCCTCGCCGACCGTCTCGGGGCGCGGGACACCCGCTGGTATCTGCGCCTGGTGGCGGTGGCGCTGGTCGCCGCGGCGCCATTCGCATTCGGTGTTTACCTGCTGCCGGATCCCCACTGGGCACTCGCCTGCCTGGTGATACCGGTGCTCCTCGGCAACTTCTACCAGGCGACGACCTTCTCTCAGACTCAGGGGCTGGTGACGCTTCGCATGCGCGCTGTAGCGGCAGCCGTGCTGCTGTTCGTGCTGAACATCATCGGACTCGGACTCGGCCCCTTCGCGGTGGGTTTTCTGAGCGAACTGCTCTCCGATTCGCTTGGCAGGGAGTCGCTGCGCTACGCGCTGCTGATCTGCGGCGTGGTGAATCTGTGGGCCGCCTGGCACTACTGGCTGGGTGGCAAGTATCTCGCGGACGATCTGGTCACGAGTTGACGGCCGGCATCGCGCCCGCCCGCCGTTTGGCATCCAGCGCCTGGCGGACCTCGGCGTGGCCTTCCCGGGTGATCGAGCACCTCAGCGCCAGTACCATCCAGACCACGTTGCCGAGCGGCACGAGAAAGCCGTCGACCACGCCGAGTCGGATCAGCACGTCGCCGCCCACCGCTGCATCCGTAGTGCCGCGCGGAAAACCGACCACCAGATCGAGCAGCGCACCGGCGGCGAGCACGCCGAGCCCCGAGGTGGCCTTGGCGGAAAAGGCGATGGCCGCATTGAACACACCTTCCTGGCGACGCCCGGTTTCGAGCTCCTGCACGTCCAGGGTATCCGCCACCATGGAGATGAACATGACCAGGGCCACCGTCGCCAGGTAGCCCCGTACGATGCTGTCCAGCACGAGCAGAACGAGCAGGGTGGTGGATCCGTTCGGCGGCAGCACATCGAGAAAGCGCAGTCCCACCAGCAGCATGCCCTGGGCGATGAGAAGGATGCTGCAGCCGACGAGCAGGTACTTCTTGTCGATCCTCCGCTGGAGCATGCCCACCGTGGCGAAGCCGAGCAGTGCACCTGTAAACGACAGGGCCAGCCAGCGCAGGCTCGCCGTGTCCAGTCCCCAGAAATACGTGCGCATGTAGATCTCGAAGGCGCCGTTGGTGCCGATCACCACGGAGCTGGTCAGCACCGCGCCGAACAGCAGCAGAAAGTTGCGGTTGGCGAGCGCGTAGCGCATATCCTCGACGACGCTCGAGAAGCGGAAGGGAGTGGGCTCGCCCTGGGGCTGCATGAGGTACGGAATCTGATCGCGGGTCAGGTGCGTGGTGATCAGCACCGCGACGGGAATGCAGATGGCCAGCACGGTTGCCAGATTCTGGTAACTCGCCGGATTCAGCTGCCCGAGCGGGAACTCCGGAGTTGCGGGAAACACCCACGTGAACACCGAGAACGAGATCGCGATGCCGCCGACCCAGGCGAAGAAGAAGCGGTAGGTGACGATGACGCTGCGTTCCTCGTAGTCATCGGAGAACTCGGCAAACAGGGCACTCCACGGTACGTAGAAGAAAGTCATGGAGACGCGTGCGGCGACCAGGAAAAACAGCAGCCAGCCGATCAGCAGCGGTTCCCGCGGCAGGTCGGCGGGAATGTCCGGCGGCATGAACAGCAGGAAGACGGTTACCCCGAGGGGTATGGCGGAAAAGTACATGAACGGATGCCGGCGGCCGAGGCGGGAGCGGAAGCGGTCCGAGTAGGAACCGACGATGGGATCCGTGACCGCGTCGATCATCAGCGCGATGAAGAGCACCGCCGACACGTGCAGGGCGGGCAGACCGAGCACCTGGTTGTAGTAGAGCAGAAGGAACGTCTTCATGGCGAAATCCTTGAAGACGTCAGGGAGCGCGCCGACCCCCTGAAAGATCCTGACGCTGGTCGGGACCCGGCCGTCGCGCTCCCGCGCGCGCCTGAATGCAGCGCCTGTGTTCGCGCCCGTGTTCAATGTGTCTCCCCCGGAGCCGGCGGCTCCCGCATCTCTGTACCCCGGAGCCGCCGCCTGGGCGCGCTCAAACCTTGAAACGTGTTATAGCTTTCTTCGCAGCCCTTGGGAACAGGGTTGGATGTGCTTTTGCCGGCATTCGCGCTGGGACGTCAGCAGTGGCGAGGCGGAGTGCATGTCGGACAATCGACCGGATAACACGGAGCGGGTCCTGTGGGCATCTTCCTGGGTCACCATGCGGGCACGAGCGAGTGGGAGCTGCACGGCCAGGGCGACGAGGCCGTCATGGTGTTCTTAGACCGTCGTGGAAGCGGCGTCGCCCTGCGGGTGCGGGGTGGGCCCGGAGCCGCCGGCCGCTTGGAGCTCCCGATCGAGTCCCTCGGCCGTGGCGGCTCGCGGTTTTGACAGCGGAGCCACGAGCCGGTAGGCCACGGGGGTGAGATAGAGGGTGAAGACCGCGGCGAGGCCGAGACCGGCGAAGACCACCCAGCCGATGGCATGCCGCGCCTCGGCACCCGGACCCGAGGACAGAATCAGGGGCAGGGCTCCGAACACGGTGGAGATGAGCGTCATCACGATAGGCCGTAGACGTACCCTGGCAGCTTCGCGGATGGCGTCGTGCACCGACATGCCCTGGTCCCGGAGCTGGTCGCCGAACTCCACCAGCATGATGCCGTTCTTCGCCATGAGTCCGACCAGCATCACCAGGCCGACCTGGGAGTAGACGTTCAGGGAGGTGCCGGTGAGATACAGCGCGAACACGGCGGCAGCCAGCCCGAACGGTACCACCAGCATCACCACCAGGCCGCTGGTCAGGCTCTCGAACTGCGCCACGAGCACCAGGAAGACCACGAGCAGGGCGATGGCGTACGTGATCATCGCGTCCCGGTTGGCCTCTTCCAGCGTCGCCGCCTCGCCGAGCGGAATCAGGTCGATGCCCGCCGGCAGCATGCGGTCGGCGAGACGCTGCACGTCGTCGAGGGCCGACTGCAGCGGGTAGCCGGCACGAATCTCGGCGTCGATCTCGATGGCGCGACGCTGAGCGTGCCGGTCGAGCTCCGCCGCGACCCCTTCCTCGGTGAGGGTCACCAGGCTGGACAGTGGGACCAGGCGATCGTTGCCGGCCCGCACGAACAGGTTCACCAGGTCGGCGGGCTCGTCGATGGCACCGCTGGGCGCTTCCAGAAAGATCGGTATGGCCTCGTCCCCGACGTTCAGATCCACCAGCTCCTGGCCGTCGATCATGGCCTGCAGGGTGGCCGCCAGGTCGCCGAGCGGCACACCCAGATCGGCGGCGCGGCGCCGGTCCACGGACACGGAGAGCTGAGGCTGGGTCGGCTGATAGGAAATCCGGGGCTGCACCACGTCGGCGAGCTCGGTTTCGATCGCGTAGGCCAGGTCACGCGCGGCGGTAAAGATCTCGGGATAGTCGTTGCCCACCAGGGCGACCTCGAGTCCCCCGCTGCCGCGCAGCCCGAGGCTGTTCGGGCTCGATATGCGCACACTCGCGCCCGGCATGGCGGCGAGCAGGGGTTGCAGCTCGGCGGTGATCCGCTGCTGCGGCTGGCGGTCGCCCCAGGGTGCCAGCTTGGCGAGCACCTGGGCCCGGTTCGGGTCGTAGCGGCCGACGATGGTGTACAGGGACTCCGCGGCGCCGGAGTCGAGCATCGGCTGCAGCACGTCCTCCAGCCGGTCTGCCTGCCGTTCCGTGTACTCGAGGCCGACGCCGTCAGGACCGGCGGCGTTCACGAACAGGGTCCCTCTGTCCTCCTCCGGCAGAAGCTCCTGGTCGAGCCACGGATACAGGGCGCCGGCGCTACCGCCGAGCAGCACGGCGAGCAGCACGGTGACGGCCGGGTGTGCGAGGGCATGGTCGAGCGTTCGGCGGTAGAACGCGGCCAGTCCCTCGCCGAGGCCCGCGAGCCGCGATCGTCCGGTCGCCGCCCCGCTGTCGGCGAATCCGGCGAGCGCCGCGGGTACCAGGGTGAGGGCCACGAAGGACGAGATGATCACGGCGATGGCCAGCACGATGCCGAACTCGCGGAAGAGCCTTCCTGCGGTGCCGGGCAGAAAGGCGATGGGGACGAACACGGCGACGAGCACGGCCGTGGTCGCGACCACCGCGAAGAACACCTGCCGGGTGCCCAGCACGGCGGCGGCCCGGGCCCCGAGCCCTTCGTGCCGACGCCGTTGCACGTTCTCGAGCACGATGATGGCATCGTCCACGATCAATCCCGTCGCCAGGACCAGGGCCAGCAGGGTGAGGATGTTGATGGAGAATCCGAGCAGCCAGATGGCCGCCACCGTGCCGAGCAGCGCGATGGGAATGGCGAGGCTCGGCACCAGCGTCGTGCGCATGGAGCCGGAAAACAGCCGGATCACGCCGATCACCACCAGGGTCGCGAGACCGAGGGAGATAGCCACTTCGCGGACCGACCCCCGGATGAACTCGGCGTTGTCCGAGATCTTTGCGAGCGTCACGTCCTCGAAGCGATCGTTCAGGCGGTCGAGCGCCCGGTCCACGGCGGTGGCGATCTCGATGGTGTTGGAACCCGCCTGGCGCACCACTTCGAGACCCACCACCCGGCGGCCGTTCAGACGGCTGAAGGACTCGGCGTCCTCCGGGCCGAATACGACGCTGGCGATGTCGCCGATACGGATGTTGTCGCGCACCACCAGTTCGGCAATGCCTTCCTCGGTGACGGCCGAAGCGTCGGCGCGCACGAGCAGGTTCTGATCGCTGGAGCGGAAGCTGCCCACGGGCACGTCGAGGGACGCCTGGCGCAGCACGGCGGCTACGTCGGTAATGCTGAGACCGAAGCTCGACATGCGCAGGGGATCGACCACCACCCGCAGCATCCGCTGTCGCTGGCCGAAAAGGGGCACGTCCGCAACGCCGGCGATGGAGATGAGCTCCGGGACGATGTCCTTCTCGACGACGCGGGTGAGCGCCGCCTCGTCCAGGACGTCGCTGTAAGCGGCCAGGACGACGATGGGCTGCGCGTCTTCGTCGGCCTTGTAGACGGTCAGCTGCTCCAGATTGTCCGGCAGCTCCCGGGCGGCCCGGCTGACCGCTTCGCGCACGTCCGCCGCGGCGGCGTCCAGGGAGACTCCGGGCTGGAACTCGATGTGGATGCGTGCATTGTTCTCTTCGGAAGAGGACTCGATGGTGTGCACGCCCGAGACCCGGGCGACGGCCCCTTCCAGCAGGCTGGTCACCTCCGCGTCCATTGTCTCGGGCGACGCGCCGAGGTACTGGGCGCGGACGCTGACGATGGGTCGGTCCACGTCGGGCAGCTCGCGCACCTCGACCCCGAGCAGGGCGGCGAGGCCGCCGATCACCACGAGCAGATTGAGCACGGTGACCAGCCAGGGCCTGCGCACGCTGAGCGCGGCCAGGTCGACCTGCGGCGGGCTCACAATGCGGCGGCCTCCGCCTGCAGCACCGCGAGCGCATTACGCTCGAGCGCTTCCGGGTCCAGAGGTCGCACCGGGGTCCCCTGACGCATGCGCTGCACACCCTCGGCGACCACCTGATCGCCGGCGACCAGCTCCGCGTCGATCAGTATGCGACCCTGGCGTCGCTGCACCACGCGCGCTTCGACGCGTTCTGCGCGGCCTTCGCGCACCGCCCACACGTAAGGTCCGCTCGCGCCCCACTGCAGGGAGACCTCCGGCACCACGGGCCAGATCGCGCCATCCAGATCGAGCAGCACGCGGAAGCTCATGCCAGGTCGCAGCGCGTCGTCCGGGTTTGGCAGGCGCGCACGCACGGTGAACGAACGGGTGCCCGGATCGATGCGGCTGCCCACCGCCACCACCGGCCCGCTGCCGGAAAGCCGGTCCGCGGTCCAGGTCTCCACCTGAATCGTGTCGCCCTCCTGGACGCGGCTGACGAACGCCTCGGGGACCTGGAACGAGACGAGCAGCGCCGAGCGGTCGTCGAGCGTGGTGATCGGCGTTGCGGGCTCCACCCGATCGCCGGGTTCCACGTCGGTGATGCCGACCCGTCCGGAGAACGGCGCACGCACGAAACGGTCGGCCAGCGCCACGCGCGCCCGATCGAGCCCGATGCGCGCTGCCTCCACGGCGGTTCGGGCACTGTCCAGGGTCGTTGGCGGCACCGCCTCAGCCCCCCGGGCCTCCTCGTAGCGTTTGAACAGCAGCCGGGCATCCGCCAGATTGACCTCGGCAAGCTCGACCGCGAGCGCTTCCTCCTCGAAGTCGAGGGCGACCAGCGTCTGACCCTGGTCGACGACCTCACCACCGGAGAAGCCGACCTCCACCACCCGTCCGGCCACCTCGGGATGAATCTCGACGGACATCAGGGCCCTGGAGGTACCGACCGCCTCGATGCGGTTCTCCTCTGCCTCCATCACCACCTCGGCGGCGACGATGGGAATCGTCCGTTCCGTAGGCTTCACTCCCCCGTTCAGCGCGCCCGGTCTGTCGGGCCCATCGCAACCGGCGAGCACCAGCAGCAGTGAGGCGGCAAGGGATCGGGGACGGGGCATGGTTCGGGCTTCGGGCATGTCGGCGATGGTATCACCCCGGACAGAGGCGGGTGTTTCGCGCCGTGGGAAGTGGACAACGCTCGTGGCATGTTCAAACATCCGGAGGCGGCTGAGGTATGAAGGCCGCGGCACAGCGAGGGGAGCGCGATGACCGATAGAGATTACCGCACGGAGCCGCTCAAGGTGACCGACCGGGATCCCATGGACGACTTCGTCCGCGAGGACGTGACGCTGCTCGGGGAAACCCGCCGCGTGTACCGGACAGGGAACGGTCCGGCCGTCATCGTCATGGCCGAGATGCCGGGAATCTACGCGCACGTGATCCGGTTCGCGCGTATGGTCCGCGACGCGGGATTCAGCGTCTGGATGCCTGCGCTTTTCGGCACCGAGGGTGGACCGGTGACCATGGCGGGCGGCGCCGCGACCATGATCCGCGCCTGTATCAGCCGCGAGTTCCGTGCTTTTGCCGCCGACCGGTCGAGCCCGATCACTGCCTGGCTGCGCGCGCTGGCCGCGCACGCCCTGCCCCTGTGCGGGGGGCGCGGGGTGGGTGCGATCGGGATGTGTTTCACGGGCAATTTCGCCCTGTCCATGATGCTCGAGCCGGCCATGCTGGCGCCCGTGCTCTCCCAGCCGTCGCTGCCGATGCTGAAAGCGGATGGCATGCACATCGCGCCGGACGAGCTCGAGGCCGTGAAGGCGAGGATGGAGAAGGAGGACCTCACGGTGCTGGCCTACCGCTTCGAAGGAGATCGGTTCTGCCGGGCGGAACGGTTTGCCGCCTACCAGGAGGCCCTTGGAGATCGCTTCATCGCCCGGGTCCTCGCCGACGACTCGGCCTTGCCGGGGACCCCCATGCGACCGCACAGCGTCGTCACCCTGCACCTGATCGACGAGGCCGGCGAACCGACCCGTGCGGCCGTGGACGAGATCCTGGCCTTCTTTCACAAGCGGCTCGACGACCCGGGACAGGCAAGGAGCTGATTCCGGACGGGCCGGTTGCGGGATCACGTTCTGCCGTTGGACTATCGCCGGTATGCTCGAAACGCTCGCCATTGCCGGATACCGCTCCATCCGCGATCTGGTGCTGCCCCTGGATCAGCTCAATCTGGTCACCGGCGCCAACGGCAGTGGCAAGTCGAATCTCTATCGTGGTCTGAAGCTGCTGGTCGACGTCGCGGCCGGTGATGCGATTCAGGCCCTGGCCGCGGAGGGTGGGCTCGAGTCCGTGCTGTGGGCGGGGCCGGAATCGATCTCGCGGGCGGTCAGACGCGGCGAGCACCCGACTCAAGGGGGACCGCGCAGGGAAAACGTGGCGCTCCGTCTGGGACTCTCCACCGGTTCCTTCTGCTACGCCGTCGATTTCGGCCTGCCGACACCGGTTCCCCGCACGCTGTTCGGCAGGGATCCGGAAATCAAACGCGAAGCCATCTGGCACGGCGGCACCTGGCACGACCGGCGGGCGCTGGTGGACCGTCGCGGCAGCGTCGTGCGCGCCCGGGACGATTCGGGCCGCTGGCAGGTGATCGAACAGCACCTGGCGCCCTTCGACAGCATGCTGGCGCGGCTGGCGGACCCCGAGAGAGCGCCCGAGGCACTCAGGCTGCGCGAGGAGCTTCGCGCCTGGCGCTTCTACGACCACTTCCGCTGCGATGCCGGCGCCCCCGCAAGGGCGCCTCAGATCGGCGTGCGCACGGCGGTGCTCAGCAACGACGGACACGATCTCGCCGCCGCCTGGCGGACCATCGTCGAGATCGGCGATGAGGACGGTCTCACCAAGGCGGTGAACGATGCCTTTCCCGGCGCGTCGGTGACCGTGACCGCCGACGGCGGCCGGTTCGAGCTGCGCTTCGAGCAACCGGGTCTCCTGCGGCCCCTGACCCAGGCCGAGCTCTCCGAGGGTACGTTGCGCTACCTGCTGCTCGTTGCCGCGCTGCTGACCCCGCGACCACCGCCGCTGATGGTGCTGAACGAGCCGGAGACGAGCCTGCACCCGGAGCTCCTGGCGCCGCTGGGCCGGCTCATGCGGCGCTATGCGCACGGGAATCAGCTCTGGATAGTGTCCCACGCGAGAACGCTCACCGAGGTGCTCTCGGAGGACCCGGCCATCAACCACATCCGCCTGGACAAGGATCTGAGCGAAACCTTCGTGGAGGACGTGGGGCCTTTCGACGCACCTGCCTGGAAGTGGCCCGGTCGCTGAACGGTGCGCGCGCTCTCCGCGGGTCGACGCCGCCTGCTGATCCTCGCCCGGCGGCGCGCTCAGTGCGCGGCGTTGATCTCGACGAAGCGGTGCGGTGCCCGTGAGTCCTCGTTGCGGGTGATGACGTCGATCATCACCGTCTTGCCGTCACGGTTGAGCTCGGCGGCCCGGCGGATGGCGCCCTCGAGCTGCGTGGGCTTGGTAATCCGCATGCCTTCCGCGCCCATGCCCATGGCGATCTGCGCATAGTCGCCCGTCATTCGTGTGACGCCGAACTGCTCCCGGGCCACCGGGGTACCGCCGGGATACGTCGCCATGATGCCGTTGTTGAGCAGCACGACGGTGATCGGCAGCTCCGCGCGCACGGCTGTCTCCATGTCGAGGCCCGACATGCCGAACGCAGCATCGCCCATGAACGCCACACACATGCGCTCCGGCATGGCCTTCTTGGCGCCGATCATCAGCGGGATGGACGCGCCGAGGTGGGTGGTTTTGCCCCAGCCGACGTAGCTGTGCGGCACGGTGGCCGTGTAGAAAGGGGCCATCTGATCCCGCGGCGCACCGGCATCATGCGTGATGATGGTGTTCTCCCGGTCGAGATGCTGATCGAGCTCCCAGATCACCCGGTAGGGGCTGATCGGTTCGCTGTCGCTGGTCAGGTAGGGCAGCCAGGCCGCACGCCACTCATCCTTCATGGCCTTGATGCGCTCCCTGGTGCCGGAGACCCGCCCTTCCTCGCCGACGAGCCCCTTCACCGCATCGATCAGCAGGGTGAGGGTGACCCTGGCGTCGCCCACCAGGCCGATATCGCAGACCGTGTCCTTGTTGATCTCGTTGACGTCGTTCACGGCATGGATCAGGAACTTCGCCTGGTCGAAGCGCTGGCCGTAGGGGGTGGTGGTGAGCGAGGTGCCGATGGCGAAGATCAGGTCGGATTCCTTGAGCCAGTGGCGGCCCGGTCCGGTTACCGTCATGCCGCCGGTGCCGATGGCGAGTGGGTGCCGCTCGTCGATGGCCGACTTACCAGGCAGGGAGGTGTAGACCGGTATCTCCAGCAGCTCCGCCAGCGTTTTCAGCTCCTCGGTGGCCTGCGCTGCCATCACGCCGGCGCCGGCCCAGATCATCGGATCCTTCGCGTTCACGAGGGCACGGGCCGCATCGGCGAGGTCCCCCGGCGAGGGCGCACCCACCACCCGCCGGGGCGAGTGGTAGTTCATGCCGCTCTCGGGCACGTCCTGAGCAAGCACGTCCGGCGGCAGCTCAACCACCACCGGGCCGGGCGCCGAGGAGCGCAGCCGGTGCATGGCTCGGCGCATCACGTTACCGGTCTCGCCGGGACTGGTGATGAACTCCGCGTGGCGGCAGACGTTGCTCCAGGAGTTCACGGCCGAGTAGTTGGGACGGACGAACAGCATGGAGAGCGGGTTGCCGCCCGGCAGTACCAGAATGGGAACGTTGTCGGCGTTCGCCTGCGCAAGCCCGCCCGCGGAGTTTTCGGCGCCGGCCTGGGACTGCATGGCGACGACGCCCAGTCGTTTGCCGTCGCTCACCCGGGAATACCCGTCTGCCGCCATCACCGCCCCGCGCTCGTGGCGGAAGGCGATGGGCTGGATACCCTCCCTTGCCAGCGCTTCGATCATGGGGTTGCTCGGAAAGCAGGACAGCCAGGAGATCCCCTCGTCCTTCAGAATCCTTGCGATGTACTCGTCGCCTTTCACTGGCATTTCCCTCCCCGGAACGACCCGCATCAGTCGGAGAGTCTCGCACGTTCGGCGATGCGATCCCAGAATCGGCGCGGGAACCGGATCCTGCCCGGGGACGGTCGCCTGCTTCGGCGCGGCTGGTGTACCCTGCCAGGTCCTGATACTGGGCCGGGAGGCAGAGCATGGCGGTTTCACCTTCGAACACCGAGGAGCTGCTCGTGGAGCAGCATGACCGGGTGGTGGTCATCACCCTGAACCGGCCGGAGCGGCTGAATGCCATCAGCCGGGACATGCTGGAGGAGCTTTCCGCGAAGATGGTCGAGGCCAACAAGGACCCGGAGACCCGCTGCATCGTGCTGACCGGAGCAGGGCGGGGCTTCTGTGCGGGTCTCGATCTGATCGACACGAACGACAACCTGGCCGCGCGGCAGGGAAAGGGCGGCAACCGCCCGCGTCAGCTGTTCGATCTGCGCGACGCACCCATCAACGTGATGTGGAGCATCGACACGCCCATCATCTGCGCGATCAACGGCGCCGCGGCCGGCTACGGCATGGACATGACGCTTCTGTGCGACATGCGCATCGCTTCGGAGAACGCGAAGATGGCGGCGGTGACCGCAAAGCGTAACGTGGTTCCGGAAAGTGGCGGCACCTGGCTGCTGCCGCGGCTGATCGGCTGGGCCAAGGCGGCGGAGCTCTACTATCGGGCACGCACGCTCAATGCACAGGAGAGTCTGGAGATCGGTCTGTTGAACGCGGTGGTGCCGGCGGACGACCTGATGCCGACCGCCATGCAGTGGGCGCAGGAGGTGGCCGACAACGCGCCCATGGCCGTGCAGACCACCAAGCGCATGATGCGCATGGGCCTGGAGGAATCTTACGACACGGCCGTGGACCATCTGATGGTGCACCTGGCGGGCATGTTCCAGAGCGAGGACTTCGAGGAAGGCCTGCGTGCCTTCCTGGAGAAGCGCAAGCCCGAGTTCACCGGACGATAGCATCCGCGGACGATAGCGGACGCCGGACGCCGCAACGGGGAGATGTCAGGGGGAGAGAGAGATGAAGACCACCAACGCCACGAGGCATGGCCTCGCAGTTGCCGTGCTCGTCATGGCGGGCGCCTCGGCGCTCGCGCAGGCGGCCATGGCGCCCCAGGGAAGCCGGGTGATCGAGACGGTGAAAGGCCCGGTACAGGGACTGATCGCGAATGGCGTCGCTGCTTTCAAGGGGATTCCCTACGCGGCGCCGCCCATCGGCGCTCGACGCTTTCAGGCGCCGCAGCCCGTGGCGGCGTGGACGGAGATCTTTGATGCCACCGGGTTCGGCGCGCCGGCCATGCAGTCCTACGACCGGACGCTGAACGGCAGTGAGCTGTCCATCCAGCTCGCCACTCTGTTCACCATGCGCACTGAAATGAAGTACGACAACGAGGACTGCCTGTATCTCAACGTCTGGACCCCTGCTGTGGACGAGGCGGGCCTCGACAGGCAGCGCCCGGTCATGGTCTGGTTTCACGGCGGCGGCTACAGCTACGGCTCGGGTTCCTGGCCCATCTACGACGGGACCAACCTGGCGCGCAAGGGTGACGTGGTCGTGGTGACGGTCAACCACCGGCTGAACGTGTTCGGCTATCTGCACCTGGCAGAAATCGCCGGGCCTGCCTATGCCGACTCCGGAAATGCCGGAATGCTGGATCTCGTGGCCTCCCTGCAGTGGGTCCGGGACAACATTGCCGGCTTCGGTGGTGATCCGCACAACGTGACCATCATGGGCGAGTCCGGTGGCGGATCTAAGGTCAGCACGCTGCTCGCCATGCCCGCGGCGGACGGGCTGTTTGACAAAGCCATCGTGCAGAGCGGTCCGGGGCTGACCGCAGTACCGGCGTCGGCTGCCACCAGGAATGCCAAGGCCGTGC
>JASFLG010000053.1:0-13543 GCA_050118205.1 Pseudomonadales bacterium | reverse complement strand
GATCTCGCTTCGCTTTTCACGGGCTATCTGGAACCTACGGACGAAGTGCCCGTGCCACCGGTGTTCGATCCCCATCAGCGCGAAGCCGACACGGAAGCCAAGGAACTTGCGAGCGGTCCGGATCTCATAGAAGCAAAGAAACGATTTGCCGCGTTGAAGCGTGCCTTTAACCGGTCACGCAGAGTCATCGCGCGCAATGGCCGATCTGCCGCTGCCGCGGAACTCGATAAGCTCGGCGAAACATTCTCGGTGTTCAAGCTGAAGCCTCATCATCAGGACGCCGTGCTGCGTTTTGTCAAAGACCCGATTGCCAGGGTTCGCGCGATCGAGAGCACCATCATGAAAACGTGCGTCAATGAGGGCGGCATGCCGCGGGCGCACTTCATCGATTGCTTCCGTGGGAGCGAAACCTCGAGCCGCTGGCTGGATCGGGAGATCGGGCGGAACCTTCCATACAGCCTTTCGCTTGGTCAGCACCGCAAGCAGATCCTGCGCGCCCAGCAGCAGCTGAACCGTATCTGCGAGGAGACGGGTCTCGAAGTGCCGCAGCTCAAGGAAATCGCAAAACGCGTGTCGCTTGGCGAAGCCATCAGCCGTCGTGCGCGATCGGAGATGGTGGAAGCCAATCTGCGCCTGGTCGTTGCGATCGCGAACAAGTATCGCAATCGCGGCCTGTCGCATCCCGATCTGATCCAGGAAGGCAACACGGGATTGATGAAGGCGGTTGACAAATTCGAGTACCGCCGAGGGTTCAAATTCTCCACCTACGCGACCTGGTGGATACGGCAATCCATCACGCGCGCGATCGCGGATCAGTCGCGCACGATCCGCGTGCCGGTGCACATGACCGAGCTGATCTACAAGACCACGCGCGCCGCCCGCCACCTGCTCCAGGAGCTCGGGCGGGAACCCACGCCCGAGGAGATCAGCAAGCGAACCGAGGTCCCGGTGGAGAGGGTCAAATGGGTGCTGCAGATCTCGCGGCAGACGCTGTCCATCGACACCCCCGTCGGGGATGACGAGAGCACGACGCTCGGGGACTACATTGAGGATAGCACCGTCGAATCGCCGGTTCTGCAGGTGCTGGAGGCAGACCTCGCGATCAAGGTGCGGGCCATGCTGGACACGCTACCCGACCGGGAGGCCAAGATCCTGCGGATGCGGTTCGGTATCGATACGCACGGCGAGCACACACTGGAAGAGGTGGGTGCGCAGTTTCACGTAACGCGTGAACGGATCCGCCAGATACAGGAGAAAGCGCTGAGGAGGCTCCGGGCGCCAGCGCATGCCGAACGGGTCGCGGCGTATCTGGCGGACCAGGAAGAGTGAAAGCCGACTCTGGCAGGACGGGGGGCGCTGCCGGGGCCCGCAAGTCAATCGAAACCCAGGGTCTTCAGCGCTGAGGTGATGCGGCGGCGCATTGCCTCTGGCCTGATTGGAAAAGCCCCGAAGAAATCAGCCTGAGTCAGCGACCGGTTGCGGACGCGCACTTCCTCGGCCCATTTCATCCCGCTCTCCCGGTTGCCGGCCAGCGTCTGCGCGACTGCCGCGATCATCGCGATCAGTGCATGCGCACCTGGCGAGCGTGCACCTCGGTCGGCCCAGACAGCGGCTTCTTCGTCTTCCATCCTGGCGATGTGCAGCAGTCCCCGCGAAGCCAGCATGGCGTAGTAAAGCGGGTCCAGCGGGCTGAGGCGCATGGCGAGATCGATATGCTCTCGAGCAGCTTCGACACTGCCGCACATGATCTCGGTCCACGCGCGGGCGTATACACCCTGCGCGTAGTTCGGGCTCAGCGACGTCGCCCGCTCCAGCCATGCGGATGCCCGGTCCAGATCGCCTTCCAGCCAGAAGCTGCGCCCCATGGTGAAGTTGACGAACGGGTCCAGCGGGTCGATGTCGATCCCGCATTGCGCATGGCTCCTCGCCAACGCCACGTCGGTTGCGAAGTCGGCCGTCTGGCGCAGGAATGCGGTCTGGAAATGGACGAAGGACAACCCTGCGTGTGCCCGGGCGAAGTCGGGATCCTGATTGGCCGCTCGGGTGAAGAGCTCGGCAGCCAGGACGTTGTCGCGTGTGTTGAACCGGTAGATGTGCTGCAACCCGAGGTGGTAGGCCGACCAGGCATCGAGGTCGGCGGGGTTCTTCAGCCGCGCCTCGGCCGCCTCGTGCAACGGGATCTGAAGCTCGAGCGACGACAGCACGCTGGTGCGTATCCCGTCGCGCATGGCGTGCACATCGTCGACGAAGCCCGAGTAGCGCTCCGCCCAGACAACGTCGCCGGCCCGTGTATCGATCAGCTCCGTGGTGACGACCAGCTGCCTGCCGGACACCTGGACGGTCCCCGACAGACAATATCGGACACCCAGCTGGCGGCCGACCTCGTACGCGTCGACATCATCGCCGTGGAGGCGAAAGGAAGACCCCCGGGCGACCACGAACAGCCAGCGCAGACGCGACAGCTCGGCGATCAGCTCGTGCGGCAGCCCCTGGGCGATGGTGGTCGCCTGTCCGGCGTCGCCGATGGCGCGAAAGGGCAACACCGCAATGGAAGGCCTGGCGGCAGCTCCGGCGCCAGGTCCCGCGGCCGTTCCGGCAGCAGGTTCTCCGCTGGCCAGCAGCGGCGTCACCGACGGATCGCGCTGCGGGTGGACCTCCGCCACGAATCGCAGGCCCTGGCCGTGCACGGTCCTGATGTATCGCTGATTGCGGCCATCATCGCCGAGCAGCTTGCGAGCCGACTTGACCCGCGTACTCAGCGCAGAGTCCGTGACAAAGCGGCCGTCCCACACCTTCTCGATGATCTCTTCCCGGGAAACCAGCCGCTCACGGTGTTCGACCAGGAACGCGAGCAGCGCAAACACCTGCGGCTCGATCGGCCGCGGCCGCCCGTCCTCGCGAAACTCGGCCTTGGCGATATCGAGCTCGAACGGACCGAATCTGTAGACCATGCGGCCGAGCATAGATCAACTGGCGTCTCTTCGCCCGGAAACTGCCACGAAACTGCCACACCATCTTCAAGTCTGGCTGGATGCTCTGGGGTTGAATGCATCCCCTGGCAGCGACAAAGCCAGCGGAAAGGTCTCTGGAGATCAATCGACACTGTAAAAGGAGCACGACATGCCTCTCGTAACGATCGACGTCATCAAAAACGTATTCACCCCGGATCAGAAGGAAGCACTCATCGAAAAGGTCACCGAAGCGATGGTGGCGGTGGAGGGCGAGAACATGCGCCCGGTCACCTGGGTGCGCATCAATGAGTTCGAGGGTGGCGACTGGGCCATCGGCGGACAGCGACTGGCGGCGGCCGATTTGCTGGCCATGGCCAAAGGCGAAGCCGCATAGGTAACCGCGCCGGGCGGCGGTGACCCTGTCGAAACCCGGCAGGATTGCTGCCGCCGCGGGCGCGCAACCTGTCGGACGCAGTCGGGAGGCCCTGTCCCGCGGCAGGACTGCTTCCGCGGCTACACAAAAGCTCGCGGTCCGAGGAGCCGATCCGTCCCGTAATCAAGGCCGATGGATGATATTGCACTGAAACAGACACAACGCGACAGCTACTCTAGCCACTGTGTCAGTAGGTCTTGACGCCACCTCAACACCTTGGAAGACAAGGCATCTGCTCCCCGCAGGCCGCTGGAGCTCTGTGGCTCTTCCATTGCATGAGCTCGAATGAGGCGTCATGTCCCCAGGCGGTGGTCACGAGATGCCAGTCAGCGGTATTTGGGAGTTCAGTATCACAGGGCCGATGGGCTTGCATGGCGGCATGCTGAGACTCCGGGTTCAAGGTCGCTGCATACGGGGCGCGATCCGCGGCCGCGATGCGGACCTGCCCATTCAGCATGGAGAAATCATCGGAGGAGAAGAACTGTTCTGGACGGTCGATACCCGTGCTCCAGCGCTGATCACAATGCGGTTCTCGGTAACGGTCGTTGAAAGCCAGATGCTGGGTGAAGTCGAACTCGGCGATTTCGGCACTGCTGCATTCGATGCTAACTACCTCGGGCACCGACCCGAGGTCGATTGGGACTCGAGCACCGGCAGCGGGTAATGCGAATCACTCGGCAGTCGAGCCCGCCCCCTCAGAATGCGAGGACGTCAGATCTTCAGAAGCGAGGTCTTCGGATATTGCCAATCGGCAGGCAGCCCAAGAGTTTCCCTCGCCTCGTCCAAGGATCTTGCACATCTGAAGGTTTCGAGTCCTGCGTTCCGGAACTGTGCTTCGATCTCTTCAAGTCTCGACAGAACCCCGGCGTCCTTGGCGAGAAAGACCCTTCGACGTGTCAGGCCCGCAATCGATTTCTCAATCGCAATTCCAGCCTGCACGCCCGCATCGTCCATTTCAAAGGTCTCGGCGTCCGTCAGATCCGTTATCTCATTGTAAACGATACGGTAATCGGGCATCCGACTCATGCAGGTAATGATCTGTCGATAGGTGCCCGTCAAGTAGAGCCCCGACACCAGATAGACGCAGACGCCACAATCGCAATCGATGCCGACGCGAACCGTAGGATTGGACTGCTCGGTAAGGAGTTCCATGTAGCGATCGAGGCTGTCCAGGGCGGCGCGCCGCATTGACACACCAAACACCTCGCACACCTGGCGCCCGCGTTCCGTGAGAGTCAGGGTTTTCTTTCTCCGATCGCGAACGTACTCAACGCGATTGATGAGATCCATCCCTGGCCGATCGCCGTAGCCCTCCGCAGTGAGCGTGGCCACAAGACGCGAAAGCGCACCGCGATTCAGTCTGAGCGACTTGCCGATATCGCCCATATCTGCGCGCACACCTATCGTCGTGCGATACATGACCTCCGTGAGCACGCGCAGCTGGTTCAGGGATATCTCTGGAGCCACTTCCTTGGCCATGACCTCAACCAGGAAGTTGATCGTTCTGATCGCGTGCTTGTATTCGTTGAGCGGATCGGACATCGATGTGTGCTTGCATGCCTCCCTACGTGGGCCCCAGGCACAGTGGACGCAGCCCTTCGGGCAGAACGGCACCCATCCTTGGCTTCCCGTGGTCCAGAAGACGGATTGTAAGGCGAATTGAGAGAGCAGCGCAGCCCTTTCGGACCAGCTGGCTACAGGTTGTTCACGTCAGCGATGTCCCGCATAGCCAGCTCAGAACCGATCCGGACCTCCCGCGTAGGTGGGACAGCATCGTTCACCAGATTCAGAGCCCACTGAGCAAATCGAGACCCGCCGCACGGATACGCTCCAATAGTCCCGGTTATCGTACGTTTTTGATCCGTTTCATGCCCTAATTTTTATTTATAACCTATTGTTATTTATAACTTATTTAGTTTAGTAGATACGTTTTTTCCACATGATATGTCCGTATATCGAGAATTTCTGACCGTCAATCCGCAGTGAGTATCAATAGCCGCGGAAAGCCGCGAAGATCCAGATCGTCATCAACCAGTGCTCTCAGATGAATGGGTGCACCGAACCAGGAGAAGTGAGCGTGGCCATCTTCAGAGTTGCACCAGTCATCGTGCTGCTGGCCGTGTGCGTGCAGGCGCACGCCATGTGCCCAATCGGAGAGGGGCTGAGCCTGACTGACAGGCCATACGCCTACTCCGGCCATGACAGAACCCAGGAAGCAATCACATACCGACCGGCCGGGCAGATGGCTGATGGCACCATCGTGATGGACGCAATCGATCGGCGAGCCTCGTCATCCGAGGCTCACCAGATACTGTTCGTGCGGCCGGCAACCGAGCTGAGCAACCCGGAGCGCGAGAATCGTCGCCCGGTCACCATCGATGGTGAGCAATATGTGATCGAAGAGAAGATGGAACGCGTCACCATCGATCATCCTTGTGATGGAACGGTCTCTGTGCAAGGAGACGAGGTCATATTCACGATCGCCGCGCCCTGATCAGGCGGGTCGATTCGGCGGGGTCCTAACACAGCGGAGCAAGCGGTGACGGCAACCAACACTAATGCACAACTTCCGCTGGACCCGCTCACCGGGCTGCCCAATGAGTATTTCTTCCGTGACCGCGTACGTCAGGCGATTGCCTATGCCACCCGGTATGGCAACACCCTGTCCATTCTGGTGGTAGGAATAGATAACCTCAGTACCGTCAACACCACCATGGGTCGAACCGTTGGGGATGAGGTACTCGGCGTCATTGCCGATCGCTTGTCGGATACGGTCAGGAAGTCCGATAGCGTCTCAAGGCTTGCCGCCGACCAGTTCACTGTTCTGTTGACAAATGTACGCGAAGCTGAAGATGCCGCCCGCGTGGCCGGCAAACTCCTCAAGGCCGTATCCGAGGCGCTGCAGATCGAGGACCGGCAGTTACATCTGACCGCAAGCGTCGGTATCTCCGTTTTTCCGAGCGATGGAAGTGATGCCGAGACGCTGATTCAGTGCGCGGAAGCCGCGATGCATGAGGTCAAACGCCGCGGAAAGAATGGCCTTCACATGTACTCCGAGCAGCTCGGACTGCGCGCCGCCGAACGTCTGGAAATCGAGGCTGACCTCCATAGAGCGCTGACCGACGAAGAATTCGAGATCTACTACCAACCGAAGATGGATACGTTCAGCGGCAGGGTCGTGTCGGCGGAAGCTCTGATCCGCTGGAACCACCCAGACAAGGGTATGGTTCCGCCAGCCGCGTTCATTTCGATCGCCGAGGACACCGGGTTGATCATGGAGATCGGAGATTGGGTAACATCTACCGCCTGTCGCGAGGCTGCCGGATGGCAGCAGTACGTCACCGACCCAATCACCCTATCGGTAAACCTGTCGCTGCGTCAGCTGGAGCAGGAGAACGTCATTGAGACGATCATGCGCGCGCTGGTGGCGGCCAACCTGGACAGCGAACTTCTCCAGGTGGAGCTGACGGAAAGCCTGTTCCTTCGAGACCCGCGGTACGTAGCCGGTGTACTGGAACGCTTCCGCGAGCTCGGAATCAGCGTTGCCATAGATGACTTCGGCACCGGTTACTCTTCTCTCAGCCAGCTGAGCCGACTACCGATCGATACGCTGAAGATAGACCGAACGTTCATCGAAGGCATTCCCGACGACCCCGACGCCCTCATCCTGGTGGACGCCATTGTGCAGCTCGGGCGGAACCTGAGCCTCACTGTGGTAGCGGAAGGCGTCGAGACAGCTGCACACCTCGATTTTCTTCGCGAGATCGGATGCCATCAGTGTCAGGGCTATTTCTTTGCCCGGCCCATGCCAGCCAACAGGTTCAGGGCTTTCCTGACGGATCGGATTTCCTGCGAATCCGAGCTCGATCCGCCAATCTGGGAGCGCGCGTAAGAGGGGCATGGAAAAATGAAGCAGCAGAACGCTGACGCGAGCGCTCATACGGATCCAGATCTGCAGCGCATGGTTTCCCGGCAGCTGTCACGCACCGAACCGAAGGTCCGACAGGTGGTTGCCGACATGGTCGAGGACCTCTCCGCTCTGCTGGACGCGATGTTCGCCGATGTGGACGATTACTTTTTCTCCAGAGCCGAAGGCGCCGCCGACTCGAACAAACACGGATCGTACTTCGATTCGATGCGGGCGGTCCGGATCCAGCGAAAAACAATCAAGACCGAGTTCTTCAGTGAGTTCGTCGGTTCGGCGAGCCGCTTCTGGCGCAGCGAAGACCTGGCACAATCCGATTCCGACCAGAACGGCGAAAAACGGCGCTCCGACGGACTCCAACTGTCCGTCGTCACAGACGACGAGTTCGAATTGTCCGTTGCGATCTCCGGTCTGACGGAAAAGTGCAATGCGCGTTACGGGCGGGAGTTTCGCACGCTGGAGGCCACGCTCAGCGGCATCACCGGTAAGGCCGCGAAATCGAGAGGACGGCACCCGCTGGGAATAGCGTCAATTGCCGATGCGTTCATCAGCGCCACCAATGGTCTGACCCTGGACCTTCCAGCAATGATTTCATTGCTGAAGCTTTTCGAGCGGCGCGTGGCGGACAACATGGGTCGTGTCTACGGCTCAGCGCTTCGTCGTCTCGCTCAGGCCGGGGTCAGCATCGCCGATGACGCGGAGGGCGCAGCGACCGGCGATGGTATGACGGCCGACACGGGTCGAGTGGCGCCAACCGGTAGCGTTGCATTCTCCGAGCTGCAGAAGTATCTGGGTCGACGCACACAGGACGCGGGCCCCTACGACGCATCCCGCCATGTAGACGTCGACAACCTGCTGGATACCGTATCGTCGGTTCAACACCAGTATCTGGAGCGCCTGCCTGTTTTCGAGGGTGCGGGTCGCCGGCCGCCGAGCCTTCAGTCATTCCTGCTCAACTCGCCCATGGCGGCAGGCGGGTTTCGTGATGCGGGACGAGATCAGCGCGACATGTTGAAGCTCGTCTCGGATCTTTTTGAATGCATATTCCGAAATGAAAATCTGTCCGTCGCGAGCAAGGCGCTCATAGCGCGAATGCAGATTCCGGTACTCAAGGTTGCGCTGGTGGACGAATCACTGTTCAGCGATACCGACCATCCGGCTCGATGCCTCGTAAACCGGCTGGCCGATGACGGCATCGGCTGGCCGGCGAGCGAGGCGCTACTCAAACGAAACGCACTTTATCTTGCGGGTGAGAAACTGGTTGCGCAACTCAACGAGAGCGCACGCCCCTCGATAGAACTGTTCTCCGAGTTGCTTGCCGAGTGGTCAGATCTCGTCGCCAGCCACCAGCGAAGGACAGGTACCACAGTGCGCCGGCTCAACGAGACGGTTCGAGGAAAGGCGAAGCTCGAAGCGGCTAAGCGAATCGTGCAGACAACCGTGAACCAGGCAGCCAGCGATGTGCAACTACCGCGAGTAGTCACGGAGTTCGTCACCAACTTCTGGACGCCGGCCATGGTGGTCGCGTGCGTGAAGCACGGCACGGCCGGCGAACCATGGCGTCGGATCTGCGCGGTTCTGGATGAACTTCTGATGGCATTCAATCTGCCGTCCGAGGATCTGGTTCTCGACGCGGAGAGATTGGTGTCAGATCTGCGCGATTGTTTGCGGGACTACGGCACCGACCGTTCCGTGGCGGCTGATGCCCTGGATCCTATCGCCGACGCCCTGATGCGGGTGACCGATCCGGCGCTGGCCGGATACGAGGTGGAGGACCTCGAGGTGCTCGAGGAGATTACACTAACGGACGTCAGTGACGAGGAGATTGGCGATACGTCAAACGACTACCGGCTGGTTCATCTCGAGCCAGGCAGCTGGGTTGAGTTTCGCGACGCTGAGGGTACCTCGCGCGCCAAGCTGGCGATGATCGATGAGAACCAGCTGTACATCTTTACCGATGACTCCGGACGAAAAGCTCGTGAGATCTCCCGCGCAAGAGCGATCGAAGGGCTCATATCCGGAGGCATGAAGATTGTCCGCGAAGAGGCACTCGTCGAAAAAGCGATCGACGAGCTGCTTGCTAATCTGAAAAGCTATACTCCGGCTAAGGCTCGCGACTGAGCCGGTCTCTGATTGAACCGACACCCGGTGTGTGGAGGGCAGAAAGAGTCCCCGGACACGCGAACGGCACCTCCAGGCGCTGTGACATCTGGCGGCGCGTAGTCTAGACTCGCCGCACCATTTTGGTGCGAGGAAACTGGCATATGTCCCCGGACGAGGAGTTGGAGCAGCTGCTCAAAGTACTGATCGAACGCTTCGGTTCGACGCGATCATTGGGTGAAGTGTATGCCGCCACTTGCGCCGTGCATCTGTCCCGCGCAGGAGGACACATCAGAACGATTTCTGACTTTGCCGAGCAGACAGGCATCTCCAAGAAGAACCTCTCTCGGTGGGCCCGTGAGGCGGTGCGCAATCATCGTCTCGAGGTCGGGCATTATGAAGACGATCTCCGCAAGAAGAAGTTCACCGTCGCGAACCTGGATCACGCGGCCCGGCATCTACCTGCTGTTGCCGAGGTGCTTCGCGTCCCGATGGACCCGCCGAGACGAGAGAACTGAGCAGCCGTTTCCCGACCCGAGTTCACCATGAGCAGATACACTCCGGTTTTTCTCTTGTCACCTCAGAGTCTGGCCCGACGTAAGCTGCAATGAAGGTGGCATCAGTCAGATCGCCGATCCGGATCTCCCCAGTGATGATCCCGCCATCAACGGAACCTGAAAACTCGATAGCTTCAGTCGCGGAATCGACGGTCCAGAACACATCGCTACCAATGACCTCACCGCCCAGCAGGCACCGTGCGTCGTCGCGGCCGCGAATCTCACCCGTGAGCGCCCCCTCCCGAAGGGTAAGTCGCAGCATACCGCCCAGCGATCCAACGGGCGTACTGATGGTCAGGTCCCAAACACCGTCGATCGGCACCTTGTTCCTCCAGGTAGATTCCACCAGGGCCCTCTCCGCCTCGCGAATATAGACTTCCGAGATGGCGCGCTGCCATCACCGTCCCGATCTGAGATCATCGTGATCTGAGACTGTTGCAGGAACGGGTCTTCTGGTGACGTTGCCCTGATTCCGGGCTGAAGGAGCTTGAACTGCACTGAACCTGATGACGAGATGCCACCATGAAAACGAATCTGCTGTTCATCACGGCCGACCAGTGGCGCGGCGACTGCCTCTCCGCGCTCGATCACCCCGTCGTGCAGACCCCGAGCCTGGATGCGCTTGCGGCTGAAGGCACGCTGTTCGAGAAACACTATGCGAATGCGGTTCCCTGCGGCCCCAGCCGGGCTTGCCTGCATACGGGGATGTATCTGCACAACCATCGCTCCGGCACCAATGGCACGCCACTGGACCTGCGCTTTACCAACTGGGCGAAGGAACTGCGCGGCGCAGGCTACGATCCCGTGCTGTTCGGCTACACGCATACGGCCATGGATCCGCGCGGGCTGCCGCTCACCGACCCCCGTCTGCAGACCGATGAAGGCATCCTGCCGGGAATCACCCCGGTCATCGACATGGGCACACACTGCCTGGAATGGAAGGCGTATCTGGCGGAGCTGGGTTATCCGGTGCCGGACTTCGATGGCGCGACCTACGGCCAGCGTGATGAGGACTACCGCAACCCGGATCATCCCAAACCAATGCTGTATGACGCCGCCCATTCCGATACCGCGTTTCTCGTCTCCCGCGCGCGGCAGTACATCAGCGAACAATCCGATCCGTGGGCCGTGCACCTGTCGCTGCGCGCGCCTCACCCGCCCTGGGTGGCGCCCGCACCGTTCAACGAGCAGTACCATCCGGCAAGCCTGCCGGGTTGTGTCCGCCACGATTCGCCGGAGGCAGAGGCTGCCGTTCACCCCTGGCTCACCGAGCACCTGGTGGGTCGCAACGTCAGTCACGCCGTCGACGCACGCCACCGTTTCTTACAGGCCAGCTACTATGGCCTCATGAGCGAGGTGGACCGGCGTGTTGGTGAGCTGGTGGCCTGGCTGAAAGCCGAAGGTCACTGGGCCGACACCCTCGTCATCTTCACCTCCGACCATGGCGAGCAGATGGGCGACCACTGGATGTACGGCAAGGCGGGATTCTTCGATCAGTCCTACCACATCCCGCTGATCATCTGCGGCCCCGGGGTGTCGCAGGGTCACCGCTGCACCGGTTTCACCGAGCATGTCGACATCATGCCGACGCTGATGGACTGCTTCGACCTGGCGCCACCCAGGCAGTGCGACGGCACATCGCTTGTTCCACTGCTGTCCGGCAGCGACGCTGCACGGCTGGCTGCGCATTTTGAGTATGACTTCCGCCACTCGGAGGCACAGCACACGCTGGCGCTCGACATGGAATCCGCCTGTCTCAACGTGATCCGCGATGACCAGTACAAGTACGTGCATTTCGCGGATCTACCGGCCCTGCTGTTTGACCTGCAGGCCGACCCGGGCGAACTTCACGATCTGGCCGGCGACCGTCCGGACATTGTCGCGAACTATGCGCAGCAACTGCTGTCCTGGCGACTGAGCACGACCGATAAGACACTCAGCCACTACCAGGTGGTTCGTGGTGAAGGGCTGCAGACGCGAGGTACACCCTGAGCTTCGCCGCCATTAGTTGTCCGCTCCGCCGTTGGCCCTGGCGTGGATCCGGATCGACTGCCCCCGCGTCGATTTCCGGGCCGGCGTCTGTCGACCCCGGTGTCCCGTCAGGTTCCTCGTCACGCAGACGTGTCACCCGCGCCTTTCCCACCCGATGCTCTTCCACCGACAGCACGATCAGACTGAATCTGCGCTCAATCAGCTCGTCGTTTATCTCCGGCACCCGCCCGAGCCGGCTCATGAAGAGACCGGAAACGGTGTTGATGTCCAGGTCGTCCGGCGGCTGCAGCCCGGTCAGCTTCTCCAGGTCATTCAGGGAGATCAGGCCATCCACATCCCAGACGTTATCCGCAATCTCGACGAATTCCCGTCCCGCCTCCTCGATGTCCGTCTCGTCGTGGATCTCTCCGACGATTTCCTCGAGCAGATCTTCCATGGTGACGATACCGATGAGCGCCCCGTACTCGTCGATGACGAGCGACATATGGGCCCGCCGCGTGCGCATGTCGTTGAACAGCACGGCAGCCTGCTGATTCTCCGGCACGATCAGCGGATCACGAGCCAGCTCCCGCAGGTTCCTCCACGGCTCCTGCTGACCGGTGAGCACAGCGTGCTGAATGTCCTTGACCAGCACCACGCCGACGATGGCTTCACCGTCCTGACTGTCGACCACCGGAAACCGGGAATGCTGGCTGTCGCGGATGATGGCCAGGTTCACCTCCGGATCCCCGTTCACATCCAGCACCCTGACGCTGTTTCTCGGGATCATCACCCGACTCACCTGGCGTCGATCGAAGTCGAACAGGTTACGCAACATGTCGGCTTTCTGGTGGTGGATCCCACCGTGCTCCTGGGAGGTGACCACCAGTCCTCTGAGCTCGTCGCCGCTCAGAACGTCGGCATGTGTCGCCTCCTCGACGCCGAACAGGGAAAGCACCGAGCGGCTCGTCTTGTTGAGCAGAAAGTTGAGTGGCCAGACGATCATGTAAGCGACGTGCAGCGGGTACGCGGACCACATGGCTACCGGCTCCGCCTTGCGGATGGCGAACGTCTTCGGCACCTGCTCGCCGATGACGATGTGCAGTGAGGAGAAAATGAGAAAACCGGTGACGAATGCCGTGGTGTGCAGCACGGAATCCGGTATGCCCAGCGAGTGGAAGAGCGGCTCCAGAAGCGCCGCCACGGCCGGCTCGCCCACCCAGCCGAGACCCAGGGACGCCATGGTGATTCCGAGCTGGCAAGCCGCCAGGTAGGCTTCGAGATTGCTCTGGATACGCGCCGTCAGCTTTGCGGCAGCGCTCCCGGTGTCCGCCAACCCCTGAATCCGGAACGGCCGCGCCTTGACCAGCGCGAACTCGGCCGCAACAAAGAAGCCGTTCGCCACGAGCAGGAGGACGACGGCGACGAAACTGGTGGTGGTGTCCATGACGGATCGTTCCCTGACAGCTGGGCGCGCGCCACGACGGGGAGCGGAGCGCAACCCGGCACTGGTCGCGAAAGCGGGCAAGTATACGTGCAATACGAACCTTCACGAAGAAAACCGCCACTCTGGTCGACCCCAGATAAACGGGCGGCGGTGGTGTAG
>JASFLG010000052.1:0-13721 GCA_050118205.1 Pseudomonadales bacterium | reverse complement strand
TGCTCGTGAGCGGCGGGCTGATGGCGCGCGTGGTGTACCTGAACGTCACGGAGGGGAAGTTCCTCATCGACCAGGGTGAGCGACGCTCGGTGAAGTCGCAGCAGATCGCGGCGCACCGCGGCGTCATCTACGACCGCTTCGGCGAGCCGCTGGCCGTGAGCACGCCGGCCGCCGCCGTCTACACCAATCCCAAGGAGGGCGCGCTGGATCCCGCGGATCTCACCAGGCTCTGCGCGGTTCTCGAGCTCGATCGCACGGAGGTGCGCCGGCGGCTGGCGGCCCAGGCCGAGCGCAACTTCGTCTACATCAAACGCGGTATCACCTGGGAGGAAGCGCGGGAGCTCGATGCGCTCGACCTTCCGGGGGTGGGACTGATCAAGGAATACCGACGTTTCTACCCGGCCGGCGAAACCACCGCGCACGTGGTGGGTATCACGGACATCGACGACAGAGGCATCGAGGGCATCGAGCTGTCGTTCGACGAGCGCCTCGCGGGAGAGCCCGGCAGAAAAGTGGTGCTCAAGGATCGCCGTGGCAACGTCATCAAGGATCTGCGCTACGCGGACCCACCCCAGTTCGGCACGGACCTGACGCTGAGTCTGGACCTGCGCCTGCAGTTCATCGCCTACCGGGAGCTCAAGTCGGCGGTGCAGAGTCATCGCGCCACCTCCGGGTCCATGGTCATGCTGGATGCGGCGACCGGCGAGATCCTCGTGCTGGTCAACCAGCCCTCCTACAATCCCAATGACGCCGTGCAGGATGCGGCGAGCATGCGTAACCGGGCGGTGACGGATCTCTACGAGCCGGGCTCGACCGTCAAGCCGTTCACCGTGCTCGCGGCGCTGGCCAGTGGGAAATTCGAGCCGGAGACGCTGATCGACACCTCACCCGGCTACATGCGGGTCGGCCGCAAGCTGGTGCAGGACCCGCTCAATCGCGGAACCATCAGCCTGGAGATGGCGCTCAAGAAGTCGAGCCAGGTCGGCATTGCCAAGGTCGCCCTGGCGCTCGATGACAGGGCGGTCTTCGACGTGCTGAGCCGTTCGGGCATCTCGGACTTTCTGGGTACCGGACTGCCTGGTGAGGCGGCCGGTATGCTCACGGACGCGGGCTTGAGCGATCCGATCGTGCGCACGACGCTGGCCTTCGGCTACGGTCTCGCCATCACCCCACTGCAACTCGCGGACGCCTACCTGACGCTCGCCAATGGCGGCGTGCACCTTCCTGTCAGCATCGTGCGCCGTGAATCACCGCCGGAAGGCAGGCGCGTGTTCGACGAAGCGCTGACGCGCCAGGTGGTGCGGATGATGGAAGGCGTGACCGATCGCGACGGCACCGCGCCCCGGGCGCATATCGAGGGTTTCCGGGTGGCAGGGAAGACCGGCACGATCCGCAAGGTGGGTGCCGGCGGCTATGACGACGACCGGCACGCAGCCTGGTTTGCGGGCATCGCGCCGGCCACCCGGCCGCGCATCGTGACGGTGGTGCTGATCAACGAGCCGAAGGGCGAGGATCGGGGTGGTGGCGCGGTCGCGGCGCCCGTCTTCGGGCGCACCATGGCCAGGGCGTTGCACCTCCTGGGAATTCCGCCGGACGATTCCGACGTCACCCTGGCGGCGAGGTGAGTGGCGTGACCCGTCTTCTTGACATCATCGACGAAGCGGATCTGGTCGGCGTGCCATCGGAGGTGCTGCCCGATGCGGTGGAAGTCACCGGCATCACCGACGACTCGAGGCTGGTACGCCCGGGCGATGCGTTCGTGGCGGTGGCGGGAGCAGCCAGCGACGGGCACGATCACGCCGAGGGCGCGGTCGCAGCCGGAGCCGCCGTGGTGCTGGCGGAGCGGCCGCTGCCGGAGGTGAGTGCGCCGGTGCTCGTGATCGATGCGCTGAAGACCCGACGCAGTGAGATCGCGTCGCGTTTCTTCGGAAATCCGAGCGCAGACATGACCTGCGTGGGGGTCACCGGGACCAACGGCAAGACGTCCATTGCCTGCTTCATCGCCGAGCTGGTGGTCGGTCTGGGCGGCACGGCCGCATACATGGGCACCATCGGCTGGGGCCGGCCGGGAAGCCTCTCGCCGAGCGTGCTCACGACCGAGAGCGCGATCCTGATCCAGGAGCGTCTTGCGGCGTTCCGCGATGAGGGGATCGGCTGGGCCGTGCTGGAGGTCAGCTCTCACGCTTTGGACCAGCATCGTGTGGACGGCGTCGCCTTCGACTACGCCGTGTTCAGCAACCTCTCCCGTGACCATCTGGATTACCACGGAGACTTCGAAGGCTACGGCCGCGCAAAGGCTCGGCTCTTCCGCTTCCCGACCCTGAAGGCCGCCATCATCAACGTCGACGACCCCTTCGGCCGGCGGCTTGCCCGGAAGCTCGACGATGCCGTGGAGGTCATCCGCTACGGCGAGACGGACGCGGAGATCCGCTGGTCGGGGCTCGAGTTCCATCCGGACGGTGTACGTGGTCGCATCCACACGCCCTGGGGCGAGGGTGCGCTCGCGTTGCCGCTGTACGGGTCGTTCTCTGTGGCCAATGCGGCCGCCGCGCTCGGCGTGCTCTGCCACTCGGGCTTCGAGCTTGCAGCGGTGCTCGATGCGCTCGAGGTTCTCTCGCCGGTGCCGGGGCGCATGGAGTTCTTCCCCGGCCGCCCGACGCTGCTGGTGGACTATGCGCACACGCCCGACGCCCTGGCGAAAATGCTGGCCGCGCTCGAACCGCACGTGCCCGGCCGGATCATCTGCGTCTGCGGCTGCGGAGGGGATCGGGACCGGGGCAAGCGTCCGCTCATGGCCGAGGCGGCATGCCGGCATGCGGACGTGGTCTGGCTGACCAGCGACAACCCGAGAAGCGAGTCCCCGGAACGCATCATCGACGACATGCTGCCCGGCGTGCCCGAGGGCGCCGATGTGCACGTGGAGGTCGACCGGCTGAAAGCCATTCGAGGCGCGGTGGCCGGTGCGCGTCCGGCGGATCTGGTGGTAATCGCCGGCAAGGGTCACGAGGATTATCAGGAGGTCCATGGCGAGCGGCTGCCGTTCGACGACCGGGCCATTGCCCGGGCACTGACCGTGCCCGATACGACCGCCAGCGGGAGGAACTGATCGTGCTGCTCTGGATGACCGAGTTCCTGTCCCACTATGTGTCCGGCTTCGCGGTATTCGAGTACCTGACGTTCCGCACCATGGTCAGCGTGATCACGGCGCTGGCGTTGTCGCTGCTGATCGGTCCTTACGTCATCGAGCGGCTGTCGCACTACCAGATCGGCCAGACGGTGCGCGAGGACGGGCCGGAGAGTCACTTCAGCAAGGCCGGGACGCCGACCATGGGCGGCGCCCTGATTCTGATCGTGATCCTGTTCACCACGCTCGCCTGGGGCGACCTGGGCAACCGGTACGTGTGGACCGTGCTGCTGGTCACCATGGCATTCGGCGCCATCGGCTGGGTGGACGACTATCTCAAGATCTCCCGCAAGAACAGCCGCGGCCTGATTGCCCGGTGGAAATACCTCTGGCAGTCGGTGGTGGGGATCGCCGCAGCCTGGTTTCTTTACAGCACCGCCACGGTGCCGGCAGAGACGGATCTCATCGTCCCCTTCTTCAAGGAGGTTGCCATCCCGCTCGGCATCGGCTTCGTGGTGATCGCCTATTTCATGATCGTGGGCATGAGCAACGCGGTGAATCTCACCGACGGGCTGGATGGCCTCGCGATCCTGCCGACGGTGATGGTCGGCGCGGCCCTCGGTCTCATCGCCTATCTGGTCGGGCACGTGGAGTTCTCCCAGTATCTGCAGATTCCCTACATCCCCGACGCGGGTGAGCTGGCGGTGTTCTGCGGCGCGCTGGTCGGGGCGGGCCTCGGCTTTCTCTGGTTCAACACCTATCCGGCCCAGGTCTTCATGGGCGACGTCGGCGCGCTCGCGCTGGGCGCCGCGCTGGGGGTGGTGGCGGTGATCGTCCGGCACGAGATCGTGCTGCTGATCATGGGCGGACTGTTCGTGCTCGAGACCGTGTCGGTCATTCTGCAGGTGGCATCGTTCCGGCTGACGGGCAAGCGGATCTTCCGGATGGCGCCCATTCACCACCATTTCGAGCTGAAGGGCTGGCCGGAGCCCCGGGTGATCGTGCGGTTCTGGATCATCACCCTTGTCCTGGTGCTCATTGGCCTGTCCACGCTGAAGCTGAGATGACCATGGCGAAGCGCAGGACCCTCATCATCGGTCTCGGCATCACAGGACTCTCCTGTGTACGCTATCTGGCGGGCCGCGATGAGCTCGTGGTGGTGGACACCCGGTCCGAACCGCCCGGTATCGGAGAGCTGGCCCGACTGTATCCGGACGTGCCGGTCACGGTGGGGGCGACGCGGCTCGATCTCGAGGCCGTCGATCGCATCGTGGTCAGCCCCGGTGTGGCGCTGGACAGCCCGCTGCTCGAGGACATTCCGCAAGGCGTGAGCCTGGTCAGCGACGTGGATCTCTTCTGCGAAGCCGCGCGCGCACCCATCGTCGCGGTGACCGGTACCAACGGCAAAAGCACGGTGACCTCTCTCGTCGGTCATCTGCTGGGTGGCGCCGGTCTGCGCGCCGTGGTGGGTGGCAATCTGGGGGAGGCGGCGCTCGATCTGCTCGAGCGTGAGGCGGACGTCTACGTGCTGGAACTTTCGAGCTTTCAGCTCGAGCGGATGAGCACGCACCGTTTCGCGGTGGCCGCCATCCTCAACGTCACGGAAGATCACCTGGACCGCCATGGTGACATGTCTTCGTACGTCGCCGCGAAGCAGCGGATCTACCGCGACTGCGGCCTGGCGGTCGCGCACCGGAACGAAGCGGCGACGTACCCGCCGGAGTCCTGTACGTTCACCACCTTCGGGCTCGATGCGCCGGAGGCAGGTCACTGGGGAATCCGGATGCAGCAGGGCGAGCGCTGGCTCGTCATGGGCGAAGAGCCCATCACGCCGGCCGATCGTCTGCCGCTGGCCGGTGCCCACAACGAGCTGAACGTGCTCGCGGCCATGGCCATGGCGCACGCTCTCGGCGCGACGAGCTCACAGATGGCTGAGGCGGTCGGCTCGTTCGTCGGGTTGCCGCACCGCTGCCAGCGGGTGGCGCAGATCAACGGCGTGGACTACATCGACGACTCCAAGGCGACCAATGTCGGGGCCACGGAAGCGGCACTGATCGGTCTCGGCAGCACACTGACGGGCGGTGGGCCGCGCATCGTTCTCATCGCCGGCGGTGACGGCAAGGGCGCCGACTTCCGGACGCTGACCGAGGTGGTGCGTCGCTTTGTCAAGGCTCTGGTGCTGCTCGGACGGGACGCGCCGGCGATGGCGGCTGCCCTGGGCGAGCAGACCCAGACGCATCGCGTTCATGACATGGATGAGGCGGTGGGTCTGGCCGCGCGACTGGCCGCGCCCGGCGATCTGGTGCTGCTGGCCCCGGCCTGCGCAAGCCTCGACATGTATCCGAATTTCGCGGCACGCGGGGATCACTTCTCGCGCGCGGTGGAGGCGCTGGCAGCATGAGCCTTCGCATCGACTATCCGCTGGTGATGACCTGGCTCATGATCCTGGCGCTCGGCACCGTGATGGTGACGTCCACGGGCATCGCGGTGGATCAGAGCCTGCTGCCACGCCAGGGGGTGTATCTGGCGCTTGCCATGCTTGCGTTCGCCGTGGTGCTGGCCGTGCCGCTGTCCGTCTGGCAGGCCGGCCACCGGCTCTGCTGGCTGGCGGCGGTCGTGCTCTGCCTGCTGGTTCTCATCCCGGGCATCGGCCTCGAGGCGAATGGCGCGCGGCGCTGGATTCCCCTCGGCGGTTTCACCCTGCAGCCCGCGGAGGTCGCGAAATTCCTGCTGCTCGTCTATCTGGCCGGTTATCTGGCCCGCTTCGACGAGCGCGTGGCCGACGACACGCTGGCCCTGCTCAAGCCGATGGGCATGGTGGGCCTGGCGGCGCTGCTGCTGCTGCGCCAGCCCGATTTCGGCACGGCCGTGGTACTGATGGCCGCGTCCTGTGCGCTCCTGTTCATGGCGGGGGCACGGCTGCGCCACTACGTGCTGATCGTGACCGTGGCCGGGATCGGCTTCCTGGCTCTGATCTATCTCGAGCCCTATCGAATGGCCAGGATCTGGAGCTTTCTGGACCCCTGGGCCGATGCCAACGACGGTGGTTATCAGCTCACCCAGTCGCTCATCGCGTTCGGGCGTGGCGAGACTTTCGGCCTGGGGCTCGGCGAAGGGATTCAGAAGCTTGCGTATCTGCCGGAAGCGGAGACCGATTTCATCTATGCCGTGATCGCGGAGGAACTCGGCCTGGTGGGCGCGATCGCGGTGATCGTGCTGTTCACCTTTCTCGTGCTCCGGATGCTGCGCGTGGCGCGTATGGCCCTCGGTGAGGGACAGAAGTTCGGTGGCTATCTGGTGTACGGGATCGCCCTGATGCTCGGCATGCAGGCGATGGTGAGCCTGGGCGTGAACACGGGTGTGCTGCCCACCAAGGGTCTGACCCTGCCCTTCGTGAGCTACGGCGGCAACAGCCTCATCGTCTGCTGCGCCATGCTGGCGCTGGTGTGCCGGGTCTGGTGGGAGGCGGCCGATGGCTGAAGCAGGCCCCTACCAGGTTCCGGAGATGGGCCGGGTCCGGCACATCCACTTCGTCGGCATCGGTGGCGCGGGCATGTGCGGAATTGCCGAGGTGCTGCTCAACCAGGGCTACGCCGTCAGCGGCTCCGACCTCAAGCGCTCGGCCGTGACCCGGCGCCTCGAGGAGCTCGGCGCGGCGATCTTCGAAGGGCACGATGCCGGCAACGTGACCGGTGCCGACGTGGTGGTAGTTTCAAGCGCAGTCCGCCAGGACAACCCGGAGGTGGTACGTGCGCACGATCATCGGATACCGGTGGTTGCGCGCGCGGAGATGCTCGGCGAGCTGATGCGGTACCGGCACGGAATTGCCGTTGCCGGCACCCACGGCAAGACCACGACCACGAGCCTGATCACATCGGTCTTTCAGTCGGCCGGGCTCGATCCGACCTTCGTGATCGGCGGCCTGCTCAACGCGACCGGCAGCAATGCGCGCCTCGGCGCGTCGCGTTATCTCATCGCAGAGGCGGACGAGAGCGACGGCTCCTTTCTCAAGCTGAAGCCGATGTCGGCGGTGATCACGAACATCGACCGGGATCACATGGGTACCTACCGCCACGACTTCGAGACCCTGAAGGGCGCTTTCATCGAGTTCGTGCACCAGCTGCCGTTCTACGGTTCCGTCGTGCTCTGCGCGGAGGATCCGGAGGCGCTCGGCATCCTGCCGGCGCTCTCCCGTCCGATGATCACCTACGGTTTCAACGAGCAGAGCGATATCCGCGGCTCGGACGTTCGCATCGAGGACCAGCGCTGGCGCTTCCGGGCCAGCCGTGCGCGCGGCGCGCCGCTCGACGTGACCCTGGCAGTGCCGGGTCGACACAACGTGCTGAACGCGCTGGCGGCGATCGCGGTGGCGACGGATGAAGGCATCGCGGATGAGGCGATCATCGAGGGTCTGGCCGGTTTCCGCGGGGTGGGCCGCCGCTTCCAGATCAGCGAGGAGGTACACCTGGCCGGCAAGACGTTCACGGTGGTCGACGACTACGGCCACCACCCCACCGAGGTGGAGGCGGTCATCGAGACGGCGCGGGCCATGTGGCCCGACCGGCGCCTGGTGATGCTCTACCAGCCGCACCGATACACACGCACGCGGGATCTCTACGACGACTTCGTGCGGGTGCTCTCCGGGGTGGACACCCTGGTTTGTCTCGAGGTTTACGCTGCCGGTGAGAGTCCCATACCGGGCGCCGACGGCAAGGCCCTCTGTCAGGGGATACGGCAGCGGGCGAACCTCATCCCCGTGTATGCGGAGGATTCCGCCGAGGCGCTGGGTATTCTGGAAGACGTGGTGACCACGGGAGACGTGGTGCTGGTGCAGGGCGCCGGCAACGTCAATCAGATTTCCAGCGAGCTGACGGGGAAGGCGGATGGATAGGCTGGTGGCCATCGTGGTGACGCTCATCGTCGGGGCCCTGGCGGTTGCGATCTACGTGCAGCTCGACCGTCCCGTGGTTCGGGTATCGGTCAGCGGGCAGCTCGACGACGCGGAGCGTGCTCAGATCCGTGAGGCGGTACGGCAGCACCTGAACGGGGGGCTGCTCAGCACGAACCTCGCCGCGCTTTCGGAAGGCATCCTGGCGCTGTCCTGGCCGCGTGAGGTCACCATACGGCGCGACTGGCCCGGAACGCTTGCCATTGCCGTAGAGAAGCCGGCGGTCGTTGCCGGCTGGAAGGACGCCTACCTCGCCAGTGACGGCGAGGTGGTGCACCTGCCTGGCAGGCGGGACGACCTGCCGCGGTTCGACTGCAGCCTCGCCGAGCCGCGGATGGCGATGGAGATCTATCACGGCCTGAACCGATCCGGCGCCGCTGACGGTCTCGTGATCGAGCGCCTGGAGGAGAACGAGCTGGGCGAGTGGTCGCTCACCTTCCACGTTCCGGCCGCGGATGCTTCCATGACCGTCGTGCTCGGCGCGGAGAGCATGCAGGAGCGGTTCGATCGGTTTCTCGTGGTCTACCGGCAGTATCTGTCCGGCCAGGAGTCGCACATTGCGCGAGTCGATGCGCGCTATGACAACGGGGTCGCGGTCAGCTGGGTGCCGGATGCTCTGGTGGCGGCGCGGGGGGCGGCAGGCGCGGGATGAATCTGATGAGACAACTACTCAAGGCGGTAACGGCATATGGCCTCTGACAACGAACTCAGGCGGGTGGTGGGGCTCGACATCGGCACCAACAAAGTAGCCGCCATCGTCGCGGAGCTGACGCCTGAGGGAGAGCTCGAGATCATCGGCATCGGATCTCACCACTCGCGCGGCCTGAAGAAGGGTGTGGTGGTGAACATCGAATCAACGGTGCAGTCCATTCAGCGCGCCGTCGAGGAAGCCGAGCTGATGGCCGGATGCCAGATCGACTCGGTATACGCGGGGATCGCGGGCAGCCACATCCGCAGTATCAACTCGCACGGGATCGTCGCTATTCGCGACCGCGAGGTGATCCAGCAGGACATCGACCGGGTCATCGATGCGGCTCAGGCCATGGCCATTCCGGCGGATCAGAAGATTCTGCACATCCTGCCCCAGGAGTACGTCATCGACACGCAGGAAGGCGTGAAGGAGCCGCTCGGCATGTCCGGTGTGCGGCTGGAGGCGAAGGTGCACCTGGTGACCTGTGCGGTGAACGCTGCCCAGAACATAGAGAAATGCATCGAACGCTGCGGGTTGAAGGTGAACGACATCATTCTCGAGCAGCTGGCGTCCAGCTACTCGGTGCTGACCGACGACGAGCGTGATCTGGGCGTATGCCTGGTGGATATCGGCGGCGGCACCACGGACATCGCCGTGTTCACCGATGGCGCGATTCGCCACACGGCGGTCATACCGATTGCCGGCGACCAGGTGACGAACGACATCGCCATGGCGCTGCGGACGCCGACGCAGAATGCGGAAGAGATCAAGATCAAATATGCCTGTGCGCTGACACAGCTTGCCCGACCGGACGAGACCATCAAGGTCCCGGGGGTGGGTGACAAGCCGGCCAAAGAGCTATCGCGGCAGGCGCTGGCCGAAGTTGTAGAACCCCGTTACGACGAGCTGTTCACCCTGATTCAGGCTGAACTCAGGCGAAGTGGTTTCGAGGATCTCATCGCGGCTGGAATCGTGCTCACTGGGGGAGCATCGAAAATGGAAGGGGTGATCGAGCTGGCGGAAGAAATCTTCCACATGCCGGTCAGTCTGGGCTCGCCACGGGGCGTGGCTGGTTTGAAGGACATTGTTAAGAACCCCGTTTATGCCACGGGCGTTGGCCTGTTGCAGTACGGCAAGCAACGAGAGGAAGAGTTGCCGAGACGCGGAAGCGGTCTGCGAGCCGGCGGTGCGATTGCCCGCCTAAGGAAGTGGCTCGGTGACAATTTCTAGTTCAGGAGAAACCAGATGTTTGAATTGGTAGACAGTGCACCCCAGAGCGCGATCATCAAGGTGATCGGCATTGGCGGTGGTGGGGGAAACGCGGTGCAGCACATGCTGGCCAGGCAGGTGGACGGGGTCGACTTCATCGCCGCCAACACCGATGCGCAGGCGCTGAAGAGCTGCGAAGCGAAGACCGTGCTGCAGATCGGCAGCTCGATCACGAAGGGCCTGGGTGCCGGCGCGAATCCGGATATCGGACGCCAGGCGGCGCTCGAGGACCGGGACCGGATCGGAGAAGTGCTCGCCGGCGCGGACATGGTGTTCATCACGGCAGGGATGGGGGGAGGCACCGGTACGGGTGCAGCTCCCATCGTCGCCAACATCGCGAAGGAGATGAACATTCTGACCGTGGCGGTGGTGACGCGGCCGTTCAAGTTCGAAAAGCGGACATCGGTGGCCGATCGCGGTATCGAGGAGCTTCGCGAGAGTGTGGACTCTCTGATCACCATTCCGAATGAGAAGCTGCTGGCGGTGCTGGGCGAGCGTACGAGCATGCTCGATGCTTTCGGCGCGGCAAACGACGTTCTGCTCGGCGCGGTGCAGGGCATTGCCGATCTCATCATCCGTCCCGGCATGATCAACGTCGATTTCGCGGACGTGAGGACGGTGATGTCGGAGATGGGCATGGCGATGATGGGCACCGGTCGTGCGACCGGTGACAACCGGGCCCGCGATGCTGCGGAAGCGGCCATCCGCTCACCTCTGCTCGAGGACGTGGACCTGCACGGGGCCCGGGGCATCCTGGTGAACGTGACCGCCGGCCCGGACCTGAACATCGGCGAGTTCACCGACGTGGGCAGCATTGTCGAGGAGTTCGCCTCCGATACGGCCACCGTTGTGGTCGGCACGGTGATCGACCACGAGCTCACCGACGAGCTGCGGGTGACGGTGGTAGCTACCGGTCTCGGCGATACCGGCCGCCCCGCCATGGTGGTGGACAACACCACGCAGAACCTGAGGGTGGATGCGCAACCCGACTACCGGCAGCTGGATCGGCCGACGTACGCGCGGCAGAGCGCGGCGTTGAAGCAGGACAACCTGGCGGAGGATCTCGAGAACGAGAATATGGACTATCTGGACATCCCGGCGTTCCTGCGCCGGCAGGCAGACTGAGCGCCGCCAGAGGAAGGCCGGGAAACAAAATGTAACAAATGTGTGACCGGCCGCCATACATTGGGCGGGACCCCTCTGCTACCATCCCCGCGGCGCGGGATCGCAGACCCTGTGCGTGTAACGCATGGGCCTGCGTCGCGGGGCGTTCTGGTGCCGCGGATCAGACTCCTGTGAATCCGTTAAGCCACGGTTAAGCTTCCGGGGCGTAGTGTGGCGCAGACGACACGATGCTCAAGACGGGCAGGCCGTCTGCTACCAAGAACCAGAAAAGCCGGAAAGGATCCCACATGCGCACGGCCCTGCTGCAGAGAACCCTCAAGAATGTGATCCGAGCCACCGGCGTGGGCCTGCACACCGGTGAGAAGGTCTTCCTCACCCTGCGGCCGGCCCCCCCGGACAGCGGCATCGTCTTCACGCGCACCGATCTCGCCGAGCCGGTCTCTATCGCCGCGCGCACGGAGAACGTCGGCGATACCACGATGGCCACGACCCTGACCGATGGAGGCGTGAGCATCTCCACCGTCGAGCACCTGATGTCCGCATTTGCGGGTCTCGGCATCGACAACGCCTTCGTGGACGTGGGCGCTCCGGAGTTGCCGATCATGGACGGCAGCGCCGCGCCGTTCGTGTTTCTGTTGCAGTCCGCGGGTATCGAGGAACAGGAAGCACCGAAGCGCTTTCTGCGCATTCTGAAGACGGTTACATACTGTCACGGCGACATCACGGCGGAGCTCAGGCCGTACGACGGCTTCCGCATCGAGTACACGCTGGAGTACGACCATCCGGTGTTCAATCACCACAAACGCAAAGCGTCCGTCGAGTTTTCCAGCATGGCCTTTGTCAAAGAGGTGAGCCGCGCACGTACGTTCGGATTCCTGGCCGAGTACGAGAAGCTGCGGTCCATGAACCTCGCGCGCGGCGGGAGCCTGGACAACGCCGTCGTGGTGGACGACTACCGAATCCTGAACAACGAAGGCCTTCGTCAGGAGGACGAGTTCGTCAAGCACAAGATCCTGGACGCGATTGGCGATCTGTATCTCCTCGGGTACAGCGTCATTGGTGCATTCTCCGGGCACAAGTCCGGGCACGGGCCGAACAACGCGCTGCTGCGCAAGCTGCTGGCCGAGAGGGACGCATTCGAGATCGTCACGTTCGACGACGCCGAGGCAGCTCCGATCTCCTTCTTCAGGCCGGCTACTGCGGACTGAAACGCCCTGAATCTTGAACCAGGTCACTAAAGCCGGCCGTGGTTCTGCCGCATGCGTCTCATTCGAGACGCGAAGCGAGGGCGATAATCCTGACTGGATGATGCGGTGGCGGCGGCGTCAGGCCGAAACGTGGATCTTGATCTCCCGGGCCTCGCTGAACGCCGCAAGATGGCGCAGCTGCGCAAGGATCTCAGGTGCCATGAAGCGCAGTTTGGTGGCGCTGGCAGCGTTGCGGCAGGTAACCACGACGACGGGTCCCCGGATGTCGGTCACCTGGCAGTCGCGGGCGAGTCCTTCAGGGAGAAGGGCCCCGAGCTCAGCGGTCCAGCCGTCGTGATTGGCCGCCTGCCGCAACAGACGTTGTAAAGGAGTAAAACGCTGGTGGCGTTCGCTGAGCAGTTCATTTATCTTTTCTCGCGACACTTGATGGTTTCGCCGAGTGGTCTGGTTCCGGAATCACTGGTTGCGCAGGCTGCTGCGCAGACCGGCGTATCGGAGCATACCGCAGCAGATCACGCAAACGAACGCAGCCTGGTAAGACAGGTGGCGGAACTGCGCTTAGAAGAATGGCCCCCGCAAAGCAGGGCCGTAGAAAAAACAGAACAACGCGGGTCGCCTTGCGAGAGCGGCTTCCGCGGATACGAGGACAACTGGAGAACCGACAGGATTTCGGGAAGGGCATCGCATCACTTCCGTGTGGCGCGTACGGCCGGCGTTTCCGAATCAGACCCCGTCGGATACGTGCGCGCATGAAGATCATTCTGATCAGAGACAGAGGCACCGTTCGCGCCGTTCGGCTTTCCCGCCGGACAGTATCGGTGGCCGTTCTGACCCTGCTTGTCTCGGCGCTGCTCGGGAGCTACTACGTTGCCGAGCGGATGCTGCGCCCGACGGTGGAGCCCACGACCGTCGCCGAATGGCGCGAACGGCTTGCTGTACAGCAGGCAGAGGTGGATGCCATGCGTCAGCGCACGGTGGCGGAATCCCAGGCCGTAGGCAGGCAGCTCGCGCAGATGCAGGCAAGGCTGCTCCGGATGGAGGCGCTCGGTGCCCGAGTGACGGAAGTGGCCGATCTGGATGAAGGCGAATTCTCCTTCGACCAGCTCGCGCCACAGGGTGGCCCGGTCGGGGCCAGCACCAACGTGCCGGACTTCGCCGACCTGAAATCAAGCATGGACGAGCTGGCGGCAGGGCTGAAGTTCCGGGAAAGCGAGCTGGAGATTCTCGAATCCCTGCTGCTCAATCGCGATATCCAGAAATCCAAGGAAATCGCCGGCCGTCCGGTGACCTGGGGCTGGATGTCGTCCAAGTACGGCCGGCGTCTCGATCCTTTCACCGGCAAATCCGCCTGGCACG
>JASFLG010000051.1:0-13732 GCA_050118205.1 Pseudomonadales bacterium | reverse complement strand
TCGCGGACGATGTGGATCTGGATGCTCTGGCCGCGATGACCATCGGGATGAGCGGCGCCCAGCTTGCCAACCTCTGCAACGAGGCGGCACTGGTTGCCGCGCGCGAGGCGCATGCGGAGGTACAACGTATGGATTTCGAGAGCGCGCTGGACCGGATCGTGCTCGGCGACGTGCGTCCTCTGGTGCTGGCCGGAACGGCGCGTCGGGTGGTCGCTTACCATGAAAGTGGTCATGCGCTCGTCGCCTGGCTATGTCCCGAGGCGGATGCGGTGCACAAGGTTACGATCGTTCCGCACGGGGTGGCGCTCGGTGTAACGGAACAGCGTCCTGCGGAAGAACGCTACAACCTGTCGCGTGAGTATCTGAACGCCCGGTTGCGGGTGATGCTGGGCGGGCGCTCCGCCGAGGAGATAGCCATCGGCGAGATCACGACCGGGGCCGAGAACGACCTCATCGAGGCCACAAGACTTGCCCGTCATATGGTCACGGCGTGGGGTATGAGCAAGCTCGGGCTCGCTGCCTATGACAGTTCCAGCGAAGACCGCTTCCTCGGCTACGAGCTCGGCCAGGGTCGTCCCTACAGCGAAGACACGGCGCGGCGCGTCGATGCCGAAGTGGACCGCCTTCTCGCGGAGAGCCACCAGGCGGTGCTGACGTTGCTCGAGTCGGCACGGGAGCGACTCGACCGCCTCGCCATGACCCTGCTCCGCAAGGAAACCGTGGAGTACGAGGAGTTGGTACGGTTGCTGGGGCCTCGCCCTGCCGCGGCGGTCGCTTCGGAGGTGGTCGCTTCAGGCAGGAAGAACGGCGGGAACCTCACCGGGTGAAGCCCGCCGTCTTCAGATCAGGAGTGGTGCTTGAGCTTCTCCCAGAATGACATCTTGGGAGTTTCCCGACATGATTCGACGATGGTTGGCACGAGGCTGTCGCTGGCATCGAGGTCGATCACGGCATCAACCGGGTCGCCGGCCTGATCGAGGCCCTCGGCCCAGTAGACCACTTTCGGTTGGACGACATCGTCCAGCATCACGAACTCTTCGCACGTCATGTTCGCGGATGCGGTTTTGTCGGAGGTGGCCGGCTTCGAGGACGTGGTCCCGGCAAAGGCCGGTGCGCTGAGGCACGCGGCCAGCAGCACGCCGCTGAGGGCTGTCATCGTTGCGTTTGGTTTCATTTTCAGTCTCCTGTAGGGGATTGGGAAAGCGCCCGCGAGGGAGGCAGCGCTTTCGACGGTCGTGAGTTTGCATCAACCGTGCCACCGCCCACTGCCCGGCCCCGTGTTCGGCCTGACTGCCACCGCCGCCGCCGTTTTCGTGCCGGTGCGCTTGCGATCGGCCGAGGAGGCCGTGCTGCACCAGGCGCCGCACCGGGCGTAATGGACCGGGTCGGGCCGTATCCACCACCGCCTGCGGGACGGACGCGCGTCGCGAGAAGCACCAGCCTCGGTGAATGGCATCTCAGCGAGGCTCGGAATCACTGGCACAGCGGTTGCAACACGGTGGTTGAAATCGAGCGATTGCAGCAACGTGGTGTGAGACAGAGGAAACAACGCCAGCTTGCCATGGGCACGAGCGGCGGGTATCGGGTCACTGACCGGGCGGAGTGCACCGTGCTCCCGGACGGCGAGTCGCTGGCCGGAAGCGTGGCGGCCTGGCTGCTCGAGCGCGTGCTGGCCCACCCGGGCCGGGTGAGCATCTGTCTCGCTGGCGGATCGACGCTTCTGAGACTGTATCAGGTGCTCGCGCAGGAGCCGTTCTGCGAGCAGATGCCGTGGCACCGCATTCACTGGTTCTGGACCGACGAGCGGTTCGTGCCCGCGAATGACGCGCGTAGCAACAGTCGCATGGTTCGAGAGGCGATGCTGGACCGGGTTCGGTCCCCGGCGGGGAGCGTGCATCCCATCTCCACCGACGGCTTGTCCCTCGATGCGGCCGTTGTCGCCTACGAGCGGGGTCTGAAGACCTTTTACGGTGCAGACGAGCTGATCGCTGACCGACCGCTGTTCGACGTGACGCTGCTGGGTCTTGGAGCGGACGGACGCATCGCTTCACTGTTGCCCGGAACTTCGGTGCTCGAGGAACGGTCACGCTGGGTGGCCGCAGTCGTCGGCCCCGTGCCGGAGGCGCGGATCACCCTCACGTACCCGGCGCTGGAGAGCAGCCGCAACGTGGCATTTCTTGTCACCGGAGCGTCGAAACGCGGCGTTCTGGCAAGAGCACGGAACGGAGCACAGGACATCCCGGCGGCCCGTTTGCGGCCGATTGGTCGCCTCCACTGGTTCGCCGATCGGGCGGCCGCGATCGGATTCGCATGAGGCTCAACCGCGGTCGAGAATCATGAAAGTTCCCGTCGCGCGGGCGAGCAGGCGATCGTTCTCGTCCGTGATCTCACTCTCCAGGGCGCCGGTCCGACTCCCCCGATAGACGACCCGGGTCTCGCAACGCAGCCGACCGGGTGGTGCGGGCCGGAAGTAGTTGATCTTGATCTCGATGGTTGAGCAGAGCTGACCTTCGTCGATGACGCTGGTCAGCGCGCCACCCATCCCGGTGTCGGCGAGCGCGTAGAGCACAGCGCCGTGGACCACCCCATTGGGGTTGAGGTGTCGTTCCTCCGCGACGAGCTCGCTCGTGCATCGGCCCTCCCCGCGGGCGGTGACCTCGAATCCGATGAGATCGGCAAACGGATGTGGACGGGTGACGGGCGGCTCGTTCATGGCGGGGGAGCATAGTGGGGTTCGCGACGGTTTCACAACAGCTCGCCGCGTGCCACCGCGTGAACGGTGGCCTCCCGGCGCGTCGATTGACCATCCGGCCCGCGTACCGCGTATCATCGTCCGGGGAGAGGGCGCAGCCGCGCTTTACAGCAACAGGTAAGGGGGATGCCATGCCGATCGACGTCGATTACGAGCTGCCGGAGGAATACGGCGCACTCACACCGCTTGCAGAGTACCCGGTGCACGAATGGTCCGAGGATGCATTCCCGGGATTCGAAGCGCGCAGCGATCCCCGTGCCTACGAGCGCTACTGGTTCACGGCGCAGGACAGGAGTGGCGATCTCATGGTCGTGACCGGGTTCGGGCTCTACCCGAACCTCAGGACCGTGGAGGCGTACGCCATCGTGAACCTGCGCGGTCGCCACACCACCGTGCGGGCGCATCGGCGGCTCACCCGGAATCGCCTGGACATGGGCGTCGGCCCCTTGTCGTTCGATGTCGTGCAGCCATTCCGGCAGTGGCGCCTCACGCTCGCCGACAACGAGCACGGGATTGCCTACGAGATCGACTGGTTCGACTCCAAACGCCAGGTGCTCCGTCCGCCGGGGCTGGGCGGTTATGAGTCCTTCGGGCGACAACGGGGGTTCGTGATGGTCGAGGGCGAGCGGTTCGACCTCGACGAGTCGACGTTTCAGGGCTCCCGCGATCACCATTGGGGCATTCGCGACGGTGTGGGCGGGCCGGGGCACGCCGTGGACGGCGGCCGTCGTCCCACGACGGCGCCGGGCGGACAGTGGGTCGAGTTCGGCGACTGGTCGATCTGGCTCAACCGTGTGTTCTACAACGTCGGCGACGAACGCCCCGGCGCCGGGATGATTCCCAACCAGGAGATCCGGGTTCGCTTCGACGACGACCGCAGGACGGTACGCGAGGTGCGCACCACCAATCTCCTCGACACCGGAGAGGTGAAGGAGCTGCACTGGGAGGTCCTCGGCAACCAGATAGGGGCGCTGCGTTGCGGCATGTACGGTGGTCCGGATGGCGGCACACCGAACGGAGACGTGTGGCAGGGTATGTACGTGGGCGACAACGTGGTTACCGGGGATACGTTCGATCTGAACGACGCCGGGGAGCGCGCCCGGGTGCTCGGCAACGACGACTACCACTGTCGCGTTACCTGCGGCGGAGAGACGACTTACGGGGTGTTCGAGGCGAACTCGATCACCTACGGGCTGGCGGCCGCGAATGCGAGCACCCCGATGGGTAGGTTTGCGCTGCTGGAGGACTGAGTCCGGACCGGGCCCGCGCGGTCCGGCAGCGCAACACACCCGGGAAGGAATTCTCCCGGGTCGGTTGCAGCGCACGGGTCGCAAGCGGGGTAGCATATCGACGGACCTGCTACGTCCATGAAGGGGGGAAACGATGGCGGACTGGGACGATCGACGACGACGGGCCAGCAATACCTTTGCCCGATTCGTGCCGGATGCGGATCCGGAACGGGCGCTGGCGGCCATGGAGCGCAACATGGGTGCGCTTGGTACCTTCGCCTTCACCGCCGTCGGCGAGATGTGGGACCGGCCACAGCTTTCGCGGCGCGACCGCAGCCTGATGATCATCGCCGTGCTGGCAGCACAGGCTCGGGACGAAGAGCTCGTGCTGCACACCGGGATCGGCCTGCGTCACGGCCTCGGGCGCACGGAGATCGAGGAGATCAATCTGCACGTGGCCGCCTATGCCGGTTTTCCGGCCGCAATGGCCGCCAGCCGCCGGATGGACCAGGCGTTCTGCGAGGCCGAGGGCGTGGATCGCATAACGGACCGGCAGGCTGCCGAGCACCTCGGCGACGACGAGCGCCTGCGGCGTGCCGCTGAGGTGCGCAGCACGCTGACCGGCGGTCGGGCGAATCCGGATCCCGAGGCAGACCTGGCGGCGCTGCGCGAGCATCTCGGGGATGTGGGGGACTGGGCGATGAAGTGGGCGTTCGGTGAGATCTGGTCGCGCCCGCAGCTCACGCGCCGCGATCGCTCACTGGTAGTGATCTCCATACTCACCGCGCTGGGTCAGGACGCGGAGCTCGCCTTTCACGTTCCCGGGGGAATCTCGCACGGCCTGACCCGTGACGAGATCGAGGAGATCATGACGCATCTTTGCCTGTATGCCGGATTTCCCCGGGCGGTGGACGGCATGCAGGCCGCGCGTCGTGCGTTTGCAAAGCTCGACGAAGGCTGAAACGGACAGCTCGCATCGACGAGCCGGGGAGTCGCTTTAGCCGCCCGTTGCCTGCTTCCGGCCCAGCTTCTCCAGGGCGCGTCGAAGGCCCGCCATGGAGCCGGATTGGGTCCACGCCGTGACCCGCGAAGGACGGAGTCGGAGGTACGCGGCGCGATCGAACGCGAGCTCAGGATCCTGATACTGCGGATACTTCTCGAGGAGAAGGCGGGCGACCCGCTCGGCGCGACCCGCATCCGGTTCGAACCAGTCGGCTTCGCCGTCGATACGCACCCACCACAGTTGCTGCCAGTCCGAATCGTACTCGTCGAGCAGGAGCGCGGCGCTCGGATTTTCAGCCAGGTTGCTGAAGCGTCGCAGGCTGCGGCCGCGTTTCCGCTTGCCATCGAGGGGTGAGAAGATTTCGCCTTCGTGCGTGCAGAACACGATGGGCACGACGTGCGGCCGACCCGAACGGGAAGCAGTCGCCAGCCTGCCGACCGGCCACGTCGCGAGCATCAGGCGCAGGATCTCCTCACTCGGCTCCATGACCCAACCTAGTCCGTGATCCTGCGAATGTCGAACCGGGGTACGCCGGGATCGGACCGTCTCAGCCCCGGGGGCGCGCGCTGGGTACCGAATCGGGTAAGGTGAGGTCAGGGTAGAGGGAGAATCGTGTGTATCCGGACCATTGGCCGCGTCGGTATCTCGTGGTGTTCCTGGCGTTCGTCTCGGTGTTCGTCTGCTACATCGACCGCGTCAACATCTCGGTTGCGATCATTCCCATGGCCGAGGACCTGGACTGGAGCCTGGAGACTCAGGGCATCGTGCTGTCTTCCTTCTTCCTTGGCTACCTGCTGCTGCAGATAGCGGGTGGGCGGCTGGCCGACCGCTTCGGCGGGAAGGTGGTGCTGAGTGCGGGCGTGCTCGTGTGGTCGCTGTTCACCGTGCTCACACCGCCGGGAGCCTGGGTCGGAATCGGATTGCTTCTGGCGGTCAGGATCGGGATGGGTATGGGAGAAGCGGTGACGTTCCCTTCCATCTACAGCCTCTACTCGAAATGGGTTCCGCTTCAGGAACGCTCCCGCGCGGTGGGTCTGACCAACAGCGGTATCCCGCTCGGCACCGTGTTCGCGCTGGTGATTACGCCTGTCATCGTGGAGCGGCTGGGTTGGGAGTGGGCGTTTTATCTCTTCGGCGCGGTGGGGATACTGTGGTGGGTGGTCTGGCAGATATCAGTGTCGGCGACGCCCCAGACGCACCCGGCGGTCACCGAAGACGAGCTGGGGGTCATCGCGCGGGATACGGCGGTGCCGGCCGTGGAGGTAGAGGCGCCGTCGATCCCGGCGCTCCTGCGCAGCCGGGCCGTCTGGGCCATCATCGTCGCGCACTTCTGCAACAACTGGTCGCTCTACGTGCTCCTGTCCTGGCTGCCGACTTTCGTCAACAAGGGGCTCGGCGTGGACTACGCGTCGGTGGGCTGGTTCACGATGATTCCCCACATCGCCTCGTTCGTTTTTCTGAACGTCGCGGGGAATCTCTCCGACCGCCTGATTCGAGGCGGCATGGATGTCGGACGCGTGCGCAAACTGATGCAGACGATCGGTTTCGGCGGCATCTCGACCGCGCTGCTCATCGTCGGTGAGGTGCACACCGCCTGGATGGCGATTGCCATCATGTCCGTAGGCAACGCGCTCGGGGCATTCGTGACCGGTGGGTTTGCGGTCAATCACATGGATATCGCGCCGCGTCACGCGGGAACGCTGATGGGAATCACCAACACCGCCGGCACGATCCCGGGCATCATCGGCGTCTATGTCAGCGGTCTCATTCTCGAGCTCACCGGTTCCTGGGCGCTCGTCTTCCAGGTCGCGGCTGGGGTCACGCTGATCGGGCTGATCGTGTTTCTACTGTTCTCGAGCGGCAGGAAGATCTTCGACTAGCGGCATTCGTCCGTGGGCCATGCCGAGGCCGTTCTCGAGCAGCGCTCCGAGTATCGGCAGGTGCACCCCGAGCATGTCCCCCAGGGCCACGTGGGGGAGCTCGTAGGTGATCGATGTCAGTCCCACGTCGCCGGCCCACGAACCGAACGAGCCCGGCGTCGTGTGGGTCGGTATCACGGACCTCGGAAGCCCGGATCGCTCGGCGAGGACCTTGCCGAGTGCCGTACCGTCCGGATCGTCGATCAGGCCGAGCGGCGAGTGGATGGAGACAACGCACTCCGGCTCGATCCGGGTGATGAGCTCGATCAGCGCCCGAACCTCCGGCTCCGAGGCGGGTTCCGTTCCCGGGGAAAGAGCAACGCAGCTCTCGCCGTCAACATGCCACCTGTGCGTCACGGGGTCGGCCCGCCAGTTTCCACTCGGGAAGTTCCGGTTCAGATCCACGCCGTTGGCGTTGCCTCGGGTGCCGTTGCGCAGCCCGTCGGGATTCGCGCACACGACGGCGGCGCAGCAGGGAGACCTGCGGCCTGCCGATCGCAGCGCCCGGGAGAGCAGCACGGTCGAGTCCGGTTCCTCGCCGTGAATTCCGGCGAAGATGAGAACATCGACCTTTTCTCGTGTGGGAGGCCAGTAGGTGAGGGGCGTCTGATCCTCGGAATACCCGTAGATCACGGGCTGCTCCGCAAATGTTCCGCGCCTGCTGATGGGTCTCGTCATGGCGGGTCCGTGCGCGTCCAGTGGGCACACCGCGTGTTATACCGATCTCGCAGAACGGTTCCGTGACTCAGTAGAGGGGTTTACAGCACCACGACAGTTCCGGCCCCGGTTTCAGGGCACTACAGCATGTGACGCGTGAAGAACTCGTACCATGCCGTGCGTTCGAAGCCGGGTATCTCCATATGCCCGCCCGGGTTGATGTGCATGGTTTTCTCCTTCGAACCAAAGGCGTTGAAAAGCGCGATGCCCCCGTCCCGCGAGGCGACCGCGTCATCCCACTGGAAGACGAACTGCAGCGGGATGGAGATCCTGCCTGCCGCCTCCTCGAGATAGGTTGCCCCCTTCCGAAGGCCGGCGAGTCCGAAGACCGCACAGGTGATTCGCGGCTCCGAGGCAACGAAAGGCACGCCGAAGGCCGTTCCCATGGACACGCCCCAGTAGCCGACCGGCCGGTCGTGACCGACGAAGTCCAGCGCCTGAACCGCGTCCAGCATCACCTTCCATTCCGCAGCGGCCTGCCTGCCGCGCTCGGCCATCTGGCCGAACCGCTTTTCCAGAGTCGATGGATCCTCGACGGCCTGACCGGTGACTCGGGCACCGGTCTCTCTCGCGAGTCTTGCAGCGTCCTCCCGCGAGATGCGATCCCCGTGACCCGGCGCGTCGGCGACGACCGTTGCCCAGCCCAGGCGCCTGGCGTAGTCGACCGCTCGAACGCGGATGTTTTCGGTCTTCTTGTGCTGGGAACCGCCGTGGCCCATGACGATGAGATTGCGTGGGCCTTCCGCGACGCCGGGTGACCACAGAACACAGGGGACCGTCCTGCCATCGACCTCCACGCTGAAGTCCCGCTGGCTGACGCCGTCGATCATCTTCTCTTTCGTAAACTGCATGCCTGGTCCTCTCTCCATTTGAAATACAATGCCCGTTGCGGGGGCTGACATCCAGCACGCACTGAAAACGGGGGAAGCATGTCGAACCGAATGAACGGACAGTGGCGCCTCAGGTCACGACCCGTGGGAATGGTCCGCGAGGATGACTTCGAACGGGTCGATGAGCCCGTTCCGGATCTGGGCGACAACGAGTTCCTCATCCGTAATCTCTACCTGGCCTTCGAGCCCGCCATGCGCGGTTGGCTGAACGACGTGAAGAGCTACGTGGCGCCGGTGCAGATCGGCGAGGTGATGCGGGCGAGCACGGTTGGTCAGGTGGTCGAGTCGCGCAATCCGGAGTTCCCGGAAGGTGAACTGGTCACCGGCATGTTCGGCTGGCAGGAGTACGCGATATCGGATGGAAAGCCGGGGCTGATGGGCCGGATCGGCCGGGTTCCCGAAGGGGTCGAGCCCACGCTGATGCTGGGCGCCCTCGGGGGTACCGGTCTCACCGCCTACTTCGGCATGCTCGATGTGGGAAAACCCGGGGAGGGAGACGTGGTGGTGGTCTCGGGCGCGGCGGGCGCCACCGGGTCCGTCGCCGGTCAGGTGGCCCGCATCGCTGGTGCGGGCAAGGTGGTCGGCATCGCCGGCGGGCAGCGCAAGTGCCGCTGGCTGGTCGACGAGCTCGGCTTCGATGCGGCCATCGACTACAAGTCCGAAGACGTTCATGCGCGCCTGCGCGAGGAGTGTCCGAACGGGATCGACGTCTTCTTCGACAACGTCGGTGGCGAGATTCTGGATGCGGCTCTGCTGAATATGGCGCTGCATGGTCGGATCGTGCTCTGCGGCGGGATCTCCTCCTACAACGCGGAGGCGTTACCACCGGGGCCCAGCAACTACATGCAGCTCGTGATCCGCCGGTGCACGATGCAGGGCTTCATCCTCATCGACTACTTCGATCGCGCACCTCAGGCCCTGGAGGATCTCGCCCGCTGGATTGCAGAAGGCCGGCTGAAGCACGCAGAGGACATACAGGAAGGTTTCGAGAACACACCGCGGACGTTCCTGCGTCTGTTCAACGGCGAGAATCTCGGCAAGCAGCTTCTGAAGATCGCTGATCCGCCCATCGCGCTGTCCGCCGGATAGCGACTACAATCCTGTCATGGCGGAGGGCAGCAACCAGCGGATCGCCTACTACAACGGGGACTATCTCCCCGAGGACCAGGTGCGCATTCCGTTCCGCGACCGGGGGTTTCTGCTCGGCGACGGCGTCTTCGACATGACCCGCACCTTCGGCGGGCGGATCTTCCGGATCCGGGAGCACGTCGAGCGGCTGTACCGATCCCTGCGGGCGCTGCGGATCGATCCCGGGCTCGACCCGGACGAGATGGTCGTCATCAGCGAGGAGGTGCTGCGGCGCAATCAGCACTTCCTGGACGCGAACACCGATTACTGGGTGGCACAGCGCATCTCGCGCGGCATCAACGCCGTCGGCGACGAGGGCTGGGATCAGCCGGGCGCCACGGTGATCGTCGAGTGCATTCCGCTGCCGCTGAAGTCGCGGGCAACCTACTATCGCGACGGCATCGACCTGGTGCTGTCACCCGTTCGCCGCACCGCGCCGGATGCGCTCACCCCCCGGGCGAAGACCGCCAACTACCTGAATCTCATCAATGCGAACATGGCGGTGACCGGCGGCGGGCCGAACGCCTACACCATTCTCCTGGACCACAACGGCAACCTCTGTGAGGGGCTGGGGGCGAACCTGTTCCTGGTTCGTGACGGCTGCTGCCTTACGCCCAGGGAGCAGTTCGTGCTGCCCGGCGTTTCGCGTCAGTGCGTGATGGAGCTGGCGCGTGGGCTCGGCCACGAGGTGCGGGAGGCGGATCTGGATCTGCACGACGCCTACAACGCGGACGAGATCTTCCTCACGTCCACGAGCCTGTGCATCGTGCCGGTGCGCTCGTTCTGTGGCGCGCCGGTGGGCGAGGCCGTGCCCGGACCCGTCACCGCCGCGCTGACCGTAGCCTACGTCGATCTGGTCGAGTTCGACTTCGTGGCGCAGTACTTGCACCATCTGGACTGAGGAACTTCAACGACGGAGGGCCGAGGTGGGTTACCCGGACAGCGGATCGAAGTCGGCACGCCTGTACGAGCGTGCACGCGCCGTGCTTCCCGACGGTGGTTCCCGAAGCAGCATCCGCATGCTGCCTTATCCGCTTTACCTGGCCTCGGCGCACGGGAAGCACGTGGTGGACGTGGACGGCAACGAGTACGTCGATCTCAACAACAACTTCACCTCTCTCATCCATGGGCACTCCCATCCGGCCATCGTCGACGCGGTGAGCACGCAGCTCGCCCGCGGCTCAGCATACGCCTTCCTGAACGAGGCCGAGATCGAGCTGGCGGAGCTGCTCTGCGGTCGCGTGCCCGGCTTCGATCAGATCCGGTTCATGAATTCCGGCACCGAAGCCGTGATGAACGCCGTGAAGGCCGCGAGGGCGTACACGGGCCGGGCCGGTATCGCGAAGTGCGAGAACGCCTACCACGGAACGTTCGACACCGTGGAGGTGAGCCTGGGCGTGGAGCCCACCGAGCTCGCCAAAGGCGATCCGGTATCCCTGCCGGGCTCGCCCGGCACGCCCGAGGGTGTGCTGGAGGACGTGGTCGTCATTCCGTTCAACGAGCCGTCGGTCGCGGAGCGGATCCTGACCGCGAACGCCGAGCGCCTCGCCGCGGTGCTGATCGATCCTTTCGGTACCGGAATGGGGCGTGTCCTGCCGAGCGACGAGTTTCTCGGCATGCTCACCCGGTTCTGCCGGGCACACGATGTGCTGCTCGTGCTCGACGAGGTGGTGTCGTTCCGGGCCGGCTTCAGCGGCAGTCAGGGGGTGCGCGACATCCCCGCCGACCTGACGGCGCTCGGCAAGATCATGGGCGGCGGGTTTCCGGTGGGCGCCGTAGCCGGCCGGGCCGAGGTGATGAGCATGTTTGCCGACCAGCCCGATGCACCCGCGCGCCTGCATCACGCGGGCACGTTCAACGCCAATCCGGTGACCATGGTCGCAGGGCGCAAGGCCATGGAGCTCATGACGGAAAGCGAGTTCGGCCGGATCAATGCGCTGGGCGATGCGTTTCGCACCGGCATCGATGAGGTGCTCCGTCTCACCAACACGCCGGGCGAGGGTGCGGGCCACTACTCCATCTTCTCGGTGGCCGTGGACGACCCGGAGCTGGTGACGCCCCGGGAACGGAACAAGGCGCAGGCATCCAGCGGGCTGCATCGATACATGCTCAATCACGGATACTTTCTGTCACCCGGCATGACGGGCGTGATCTCGACCGTGATGGATACCTCTGACGTGGACCCGTTCTGCCAGACGCTACTCGATGGTATCCGATCTCTGAAGGGTCGAGTCTGAGCCACGTCAATCAACATGGTGGTTCTCACGACCTCGCGCAGCTTTTTCGCGCTGGCCGGCAACCGCATCTATCCCGAGGTGTTCAGCCATCTGAGCCCGCGGACGCACGAGCCCCACTACGCGCTGCTGCGCCGGGAGGTGGATGAAGCCGCGGCTTCGGCGCGCGGGCAGCAGACCTACGCCGAGCGAGCTGGGGATGGCACAATGCCCGGTGTGTTTGGTGTTCATGCGGTCTGCTGAGAATGAATGTTCCGGAAAAGAAAGGTGGCATCGGCCCTGCCGCGGTGCTGGTGTGGTGCGTCGGACTGGGGGTGTCCTCGCCGTCAGTCGCAACGACCGACGATGCGCTCCGCGCCGCCTGCGAGGCGGCGGACGCGACGCCGGCGTGTCACTTCTACGTGGCCGGCTTTCTCGATGGCGCCCTGCTGACCGACACCGCCATCGTGGATTCGCTGTCTGGTGAGCCGGCGTCGGAGTTTCTGACACGCGCCTATCGAACGCGCGTGGGCGAGATGCGGGCGCCACCGCCCGCCACCGCGCTGGCCGAGTTCTGCCTGCCGGACGGTGTGTCAGTGGACGATGCGGCGACGCAGGTGGTCCGGACACTCGCTGATGTCGGCGACGGCGCCGACTCGCTTCAGGACAGGGTGTACGCGACAGTCAAGCGTCTCTTTCCCTGCGACTGAGAGGGCTCCGCTCTCCTGCCGCCAGGTGATCCGTTGGCGGAAGCCCCTGCCATCTGCATCGAGGCTGCCGATCCGTGGAAGGTTTTGTGTGCTGGGGGCTGAATCGGCGGGACAAGCTGGTAGCAACCGGCTGACGCTCGGTCGCGCCTGGAATCTCAGCCGACGTAACCCAGACTCTCGAGCTTGAGCAGCACCTGCTGAGCGGCCTGGTCGATGGTGATCAGAGAGGTATCGATCACCATCTCGGGGTGCTCGGGGACCTCGTACGGATCCGAGACGCCGGTGAACTCCTTGATGATCCCGGCCCGTGCCTTGGCATAGAGGCCTTTACGGTCCCGCGCCTCGCATACCTCGAGCGGCGTCGACACGTGGATCTCGATAAACCCGCCCACGGGTTCGATCATCTCGCGCACCTCGCGTCGGCTCACCGCATACGGTGCGATCGGGGCGCAGATGGCCACGCCGCCGTTCTTGGTGATCTCGGCCGCGACGAAACCGATGCGGTTGATGTTCAGGTTCCTGTGCTCTCTGGAGAAGCCGAGCTCGCTGGATAGATGTTTGCGTACCACGTCCCCGTCGAGCAGCGTGACCCGCCGCCCGCCTGCCTCCATCAGCTTGGTCATGACAGCATTGGCGATGGTCGACTTGCCCGAGCCGGACAGGCCCGTGAAGAAGAGCGTGAATCCCTGTCTGGCGAGCGGTGGGTATCGCTCGCGCAGCACATCGATGACCTCCGGAAAGGAGAACCATGCCGGGATGTCCAGATCGAGGCGCAGACGCCGCCTGAGCTCGGTCCCGGAGATCGTGAGCTGCGTCTCGTGCGGCTCGACTTCGTCGATCGGTGCGTACTGCGCGCGATCCTGCACGTACACCATCATCTTGAATGGCACCAGCGCGATGTCGAGTTCCTGCTCGTGCTCGCGGAACAGCTCCTGCGCATCGTACGGTCCGTAGAAGTCCTCACCCTGGGAGTTCTTTCCGGGCCCGGCGTGGTCGCGACCGATGATGAAATGCGTGCAGCCGAAGTTCTTGCGAATGATGCCATGCCACAGCGCTTCGCGCGGGCCCGCCATTCGCATCGCCAGCGGCAGCAGGCTCAGCGTCGTCGTCTGGTCCGGGTAGTGCTTGAGAAGCCGTTCATAGCAGCGAACGCGTGTGAAGTAGTCGATGT
>JASFLG010000050.1:0-13828 GCA_050118205.1 Pseudomonadales bacterium | reverse complement strand
CGCGAAGGCGCGGACCCGCGCGAAGGCGCGGACGTGCGCCGGTGAGGCGCGTCCCGACGCGAAGGCGAAGATAGGAGGTTTGGGTGTCAGACTATCTGACCGACGAAGAGCAGCTCCACCGGCTCCGGACCTGGTGGGAAAAGAATGGACTGGCGCTGATCGGCGCCGTCGTCGTCGGCGTGGCCGGGGTCGTTGGGTGGAACTGGTACACACAGCACAGAAGCGAAGACGTTGCCCAGGCCTCGGATCTCTATGTGGAGTACCTGGCGAGCCAGGGTACGGAGCGGGAAACCGTCGAGAAGACGCTCGCGGAGCAGTTTCCCGATTCGAGCTACCACGTCTTCGTGCTGCTGCGACAGGCGGAGGATCGGATGGCAGAAGACGACGCGTCCGGGGCCCTGGCACTGCTCGAGCAGGCGCTCCCGATCTGTGAGGACGATCACCTGGCGGATCTCGTTCGCCTGCGCACGGCTCGCGTGCAGCAGCAGCTCGACCGGACGGACGCCGCGCTGGCGACCCTCGGCGACGTCAGGAGTCTCGGCTTCCGCTCCATGGTCCAGGAGCTGAAAGGCGACATACACATGTCCCGTGGGGAACGGGCGCTTGCCCACGAGGCATACAGCGCCGCGCTCACGGAAGCAGGCCAGGGGGCCCAGCGTCCGCTGCTGGAGCTGAAAGCAGCCAACACGGCGCAGCCGGATGACGCGTAACCTCGCGCTCGCCACCTTCTGCCTGCTCTTCGCCGCGGGCTGCAGCTGGTTTTCCTGGCTGCCCTGGGTCGACGGTAAGAAGAAGACGGCGGAGTCAACCAAGCCGGCCAAGCTCACCAAGTATCAGCCGGAAGTGAAGATCGAGCGGCGCTGGCGAGTGAGCGTCGGCAAGGGCCTCGGCAAGAAGTACCTGCGGATCCGCCCGGCGGTGATTGCCGATCGGATCGTGGCCGCGGATGGCTACGGACGGCTGGAAGCGTTCGACCGGTTCAAGGGCAAGCGGCTCTGGCGGGTGCAGCTCCCGTCGCAGTCCGGCGGATTTCTGTCCGGCTTCAACTTCTTCGATCGCAGCGACCCCAGCTTCGTCAGCGGTGGTGTGGGCAGCGGCGGTGGGCTCGTCTTCCTCGGCACCACCGGCGGAGAGGTGATCGCGTTCTCGCTCAGCGATGGCAGCGAAGCCTGGCGGGCGCGCGTGGACAGCGAGGTGCTGGCACCGCCGGTCACCGGTGACGGCAAGGTTTACGTGCAGACCATCGACGGGAGCCTGATCGGCCTCGACATCAGCGACGGATCGGTGGTCTGGGAGATCGACCAGCAGGTGCCGATCCTCACCCTGCGCGGCACGGCCACGCCGGTTTTCGACAGTGGCGTCGTCTACACCGGCTTTGCGAACGGCAACGTGGTTGCCGTGCGCGCCGACAACGGCGAACCGATCTGGGAGCATCTGGTCAAGCTGCCGGAGGGCAGATCGGAGCTCGAGCGGATGGTCGACGTGGATTCCACCCCGCTGATCGACGGACCCATGGTCTATGCCGTGGCGTACCAGGGAAACCTTCGCGGTCTGCGTCGTCAGGACGGCAACCCGCTCTGGGAGCTGCCGCTCGGCAGCTTTCTGGATCTGGACGAGGGTTACGGTCAGATCTATGTGGTGAACGAAAAGGACACCATCATCGCCGTGGACCGGCAGACGGCTCAGGAAGTCTGGCGTCAGGATGCGCTGGCCCGGCGGCGCCTGTCGAGCCCGGTGGTGTTCAGCAACTACATCGCCGTGACGGATGCGGAAGGCTACCTGCACATCCTGGCGCAGAGCGACGGCCGCCTGCTCGGCCGGCGCAAGCTCGACGGCAAGGGCGTGCGCTCGCGCATGGTCTATGCGGACGGCATCCTATATGCGCTCGGCAACTCCGGCAGCCTGCAGGCCCTGGAAATCTCCACCCGTTGAGATGTGCAGCATGCCCACACTGGCGCTGGTGGGGCGGCCGAACGTTGGCAAGTCGACGCTCTTCAACCGCCTGACCCGTCGACGCGACGCGCTGGTGGCGGACGTTCCCGGGCTGACTCGTGACCGCCGCTACGGCCGGGGCGAGGTGGACGGGCTGTCATTCACGCTGATCGATACGGGCGGGTTGCTCGGTGACCCGGGCGGACTGGCCCGGGCCCTGGAAACCCAGGTGGATCTCGCGCTCGACGAGGCGGACGGGGTTCTTTTCGTGGTGGACGCCCGGGACGGGGTGACCCCTGCGGATGCCGAGATCGCGGCGCGACTGCGGCGGCTCGGCAAGCCGCAGCTTCTGGTGGTGAACAAGATGGACGGCGCGTCGGAGGACGAGGCGGTCGCCGAGTTCTCCGCACTCGGTTTCACCGACATCGCGTTCGTCTCCGCCGCGCACGGACGTGGCATGGGGGAGCTCAGGCGCTGGGTTGCGGATACCCGATTCACGGAGGCGGCCGAGGCGGACGAGATTGGACCCGACGATGCGGAGACCGACCGGATCCGGGTAGCCATCATCGGCCGTCCGAACGTGGGCAAGTCGACGCTCACCAACCGGCTGCTGGGCGAGGACCGACAGGTGGTGTTCGACGCCCCGGGCACCACGAGGGACGCCATCGCCATCCCATTCGATCGGGATGGAGACAGGTTTCTGCTGATCGATACCGCCGGCGTGCGACGCAAGGGCCGGGTGGAAGGTGTCGCCGAGAAGTTCTCGGTCGTGAAATCGCTCAAGGCCATGGAAGAAGCGCACGTTGTCGTGCTCGTGATGGACGGGCGCGAAGGCGTCGTGGACCAGGACCTGCACCTCCTGAGCCATGCGGTGGAGTCGGGCAGCGGGGTGCTCGTGGCGGTGAACAAATGGGACGGTCTGTCCGCCGAGCACAAGGCGCAGGTCAACAACGTGCTGGACCGGAAGCTCGGTTTCGCCCCCTGGATTCCGGTGACGCACATCTCGGCGCTGCACGGCAGCGGCGTGGGTCACCTGATGGATGAGGTGCGGGAGATCTTCGACGCTGGCGCGTTCGACGTGGGGACCACGCTGCTGACCAAGCTGCTCAACTCGCTGGTGACCGGCCACCCGCCGCCGTCCGTACGCGGCCGGCAGATCAAGCTGCGATTCGCCCACAAGGCTGGCGAGCACCCGCCGAGAATCGCCATTCACGGCAACCAGACGAACGCCCTCCCGGCGAGCTACGTGCGTTATCTGGAAAACGGGTTCCGGGAGGCGCTCAAGCTCGTCGGCAATCCGGTCATGCTGCAGTTCAGGACCTCAGAGAATCCCTATGCCGACCGCAGGAACGAGCTGACCCCGCGTCAGCGCAAGCGCCGCCAGCGGGTGATGCGCCACCGGCGGAAGTAGCGCGAGAACTCAGGGATCGGCAGGCGCGTCGCGGAACAGCGTCATGACCTGCACCGGGTCCACCCGATTGCCGTTCATGCTCACCGACCAGTGCAGGTGCGGCCCGGTCACGCGCCCGGTTGCACCGACCAGACCGAGCACGTCACCGCGCTGAACGTGATCGCCCTCGCTCACGTCAATCCGGCTCAGGTGGCACATCATGCTGACCAGCCCGCCGCCGTGGTCGACGAAGACGGTGTTGCCGTTGAAATAGAAGTCGCCGGTGAGCGTGACCGTCCCCGGTGCCGGGCTCGCAACGGGGGTGCCCTTGTCGGCGGCAATGTCCAGCCCACTGTGCGGAGAGCGTGGCTGGCCGTTCAGAACGCGACGGCGCCCGAAGGAGCTGGACAGAGGGCCTGCTACCGGCTGCGCGAAAAGAAGCGGCCCGTCGGGCAGCTCGGTGAACAGCCGGTACTGCGCGCGCATGCGCGCGGTCTCGCTGCGGATGCGCGCCAGATCCTCGGGCAGCGGGTTTACCATGCGCGGGTTCTCGATGGTCAGGCGCTGCTCCGTATAGCGCTTGTCGCTTACCTCGAAGTGGCGGATCTCACGATGGCCATCGGTGTAGGTGAGCTCGAGGTCATGGGTGCCTGGGTCGGTGGCGAGGTCCAGGCCCACGATGGCGACCCCGCGATAGATGAGTACGGGCCGGTTCTCGTAGCGAACTGCGCTCACCCCATCGGGCAGCGGGTGCAGGTAGATACCGCCGGGCACGCTCTCGGCCGCCGCGACAGGCCGGGCGAGCAGCAGCGCGGCCACGCCGATCCACCACCATCGTCCGGGACACCGACGCACGTCAGGGATCCGTCGCCACATCGGGGGCATTGAGAGGCGCCTCCTCGCCGATCTCGCTGACGGTCAGACCGAGCGTGCCATCCGCGAGCAGCGCCTCGAGGGTCTCGCCGGGCGCTGTCTGCTTCACTCGGGTCACCGGGCGCCGGCGGGCGCCTTCCGCCCGCGTGAGCACCACATAGCCCCGCTCCAGCGTGGCCAGCGGGCTCACCGCATTCAACGCACGGACGTTGCCGGTGAGCGTGAGGCGGGCGCTGGCCAGGCGCTGACCGATCTGGCGCTGCAGGCGCTGCGCATCGAGTCGGAGCCGACGGCCGTGCTCGCCGACCAGGCGCCTCGGATCCAGCAGCCCCAGCGAACGGGTCGCCGCCCGGAACTGGCCGGCGCGCTGATCGAAACCGCCGCGAAAAGCGCGACGCAGCCTGCGGTCCATCTCGTCCACGTGCACCATCTTCTGGGCGATCTGTGCCGCCGGGTCCAGAAGTCGGTGATCCAGCGCCCGAAGCGACTGACCGAGAAAACGCAGCTCCTGATTGAGGTGTCGTTCCAGCCGGAGCAGGTGCGTGGCGAGTGCCCGATTCAGGTCCTCACGGGTGGGCGTGATCAGCTCGGCCGCGGCAGACGGCGTGGGCGCGCGCAGATCCGCGACGAAGTCGGTGATGGTCACGTCGGTCTGGTGACCCACCGCGGAGACCACCGGATGGGGGGAGGCGGCGACGGCTCGGGCCACCGACTCCAGATTGAACGCCCAGAGGTCTTCCAGGGAGCCGCCACCGCGGGTGATCAGCACCACATCGGTGGGGATCGATGCGGCGCGGGAAAGTGCACGCACGAGCTGGGCCTCCGCCGCATCGCCCTGCACGGCGCTCGGTATCAGCAGCACCTGCAGACCGGGAAAACGTCGCTCGATCACGTGCAGCACGTCGCGCAACGCGGCCCCCGAAGGGGAGGAGATGATGGTCAGGTGACGCGGGTGTTCGGGCAGGGGTCTCTTGCGCGCCTCGTCGAAGAGTCCCTCGGCCGCCAGCTTCTCCTTCAGGGCCTCGAAGGCGGCACGCAGGGCGCCCTCGCCGGCGGCCTCCATGTGGTCGACGATGAGCTGAAAGTCGCCGCGGGCCTCGTAGAGACTGACCCGACCGCTCACGCGCACCTTGAGCCCGTCGGCGACCGCGAGCCTGACCAGGCGGTTCCTGCCGGCGAACATGGCGCAGCGGATCTGGGCGCTGTCGTCCTTCAGGGTGAAGTACCAGTGGCCCGAGCCCGGCCGACGGAAGTTCGACAGCTCACCCTCGACGGTGACCGCGCCGAGATGCTCTTCGATGACGATGCGCGCCTGCCGGGCCAGCTGGCTGACCGTCAGCACGCTGTCGTGCAGAGACTCTCCGGGACGGGGCGCGCGGGACGCGCGTGAAGAGGGGAACATGTCGTCGAGTTTACATGATCCCGAGGCGTCGGTAGAATGCCGGTTTTGCGGAGTCCCAAATGTTGCGTATCGCCGACGACGCGCTCACTTTCGACGACGTTCTTCTCCTTCCCGCCTATTCCAACGTTCTGCCTTCGGAAGTCTCCCTGGAGACCTGGCTGACCAGGGACATTCGTCTGAATATTCCGGTCATGTCCTCTGCCATGGACACGGTGACCGAGGCCCGGCTCGCCATCGCGCTGGCTCAGGAGGGTGGTATCGGCATCGTGCACAAGAACATGTCGATCGAGGCCCAGGCCCGCGAGGTGCGGGCCGTCAAAAAGCATGAGAGCGGTATCATCCGCGATCCGATCATCATCCATCCGGACGAGACGGTGGCCAAGCTGATCGAGCTCACCCTGGAGCATCACATCTCGGGTGTACCGGTCGTGGAGGGGAACGCGCTGGTCGGTATCGTCACGGGCCGCGACGTGCGCTTCGAACGCCGCATGGATGCCCTGGTCCGGGACGTGATGACGCCCAAGGAGCAGCTGGTCACCGCATCGGAGGATGCGGACTTCGACGAGATCACCGATCTCCTGCACAAGCACCGGATCGAGAAGGTGCTGCTGGTGAACGAGCGCTTCGAGCTCAGGGGTATGGTGACCGTCAAGGACATCAACAAGGCGAAGGCGTATCCCATTTCCTGCAAGGACAGCCAGGGTCAGCTGCGGGTCGGCGCCAGCGTCGGTACGAGCCCGGATACGGACGATCGTGTGGCGGCACTGGTGGAGGCGGGGGTCGACGTGCTCGTGGTGGACACGGCCCACGGGCACAGCCAGCGGGTACTCGACCGTATCAGCTGGATCAAGCAGCGCTACCCGGACATCAACGTCATCGGCGGCAACGTCGCAACGGCCGACGGGACGAGGGCGCTGCTCTCGGCCGGCGTGGACGCCGTCAAGGTGGGCATTGGTCCGGGATCCATCTGCACTACCCGGATCGTCACCGGCATCGGCGTTCCGCAGATCACCGCGGTCTCCGCCGCGGCCGACGTGGCCAGCCGGGAGGGGGTACCCATCATCGCCGATGGCGGGGTGCGTTACTCGGGTGACATCGCCAAGGCCATCTCCGCGGGCGCCAACGTAGTGATGCTGGGGAGTCTCTTCGCGGGAACCGACGAGGCGCCCGGCGAGGTGGAGCTCTATCAGGGACGCACCTACAAGTCCTATCGCGGCATGGGCTCCCTGGGCGCGATGTCCGCGTCGCACGGTTCGTCCGACCGCTACTTCCAGGAGGCCGAGGGCGACCACCGCAAGCTGGTACCCGAAGGCGTTGAAGGGCGGGTGGCCTATCGGGGTCCGGTGGGGCCGATCGTGCACCAGCTGATGGGTGGCTTGCGCGCTTCCATGGGCTACACGGGCTGCGTGAACGTCGAGGAGCTCAAGTCCAAGTCCCAGTTCGTCCGGGTGAGCGCGGTCAGCATGTCTGAATCGCACGTTCACAACGTGTCGATCACCAAGGAAGCCCCCAACTATCCGGTCAGCTGAGAGGATGACGTCAGATATTCACGATCAGCGACTGCTGATCGTCGATTTCGGTTCCCAGTACACCCAGCTCATCGCACGCCGTGTGCGTGAGTCGGGTGTCTACTGCGAGATTCACCCGTTCGATGCACCCGCCGGGTTCTTCAGGGACTTCGCGCCCCGGGGCGTGATCCTCTCCGGAGGGCCCGAGACCGTGACGGCGGCGCACGCGCCTCGCATCCCGGACGAGGTGTTCGATCTCGGCGTGCCCTTGCTCGGCATCTGCTACGGCATGCAGGCGATGGCGGCACAGCTGGGCGGCAGGGTACAGGGTTCGAAGGTTCAGGAGTTCGGCCACGCGGTCGTCGACGTGTCGGCGGACAGCGCTTTCCTGGAGCCGGTCAACGAGGGCGCCGGCGGTGCGCTGCCTGTCTGGATGAGCCATGGTGACAAGGTGGTGGAAGTGCCGCCGGGCTTTCGCGTGACCGCATCCACCCCGTCGGCGCCCATCGCGGCCATGGAGCTGGCCGAGAAGCGGCTGTTCGGTGTGCAGTTTCACCCGGAAGTGACGCATACCCGCCAGGGGGCGGAGATCCTGCGCTACTTTGCCCGGACCATCTGCGGCTGCGAGGGCCTGTGGACGGCCGCCAACATCGTCGAGGACGCCATCGCTCACGTCCGCGAAACCGTCGGATGCGACCGCGTCGTGCTCGGTCTTTCCGGCGGCGTGGACTCGAGCGTTGTCGCGGCTCTGCTCTCGAGGGCCATCGGCGAGCAGCTGACGTGCGTGTTCGTGGACAACGGCCTGCTCAGAAAGGACGAGCGCGCCGAGGTGGAGAAGGCATTCGCGCCGTCCAATGCGCTGTCGCTGAATCTCGTCACCGTCGACGCAGAGGCCGAGTTCATGTCGCGGCTCGGCGGTGTGCAGGATCCCGAGGCCAAACGTAAAGTCATCGGCAACACGTTTATCGACGTATTCGACCGGGAAGCGCATCGGATTCAGGACGTTGCCTGGCTGGCGCAGGGGACGATCTATCCGGACGTGATCGAGTCGGCGGCGAGCCAGCATGGCAAGGCGCACGTGATCAAGTCTCATCACAACGTCGGCGGGCTGCCCGAGCGTATGCACCTGAAACTGATCGAGCCGCTGAGGGAACTCTTCAAGGACGAGGTGCGCAAAATCGGTCTTCATCTGGGTCTGCCGCGGGAGCTCGTCTACCGGCACCCGTTTCCGGGGCCCGGTCTTGGTGTGCGGATTCTCGGCGCGGTGGACAAGACGAAGGCGGACGTGCTCCGGGAGGCGGATGCAATCTTCATCGAGGAGCTCCGCACGGCGGGTCTTTACGACAGCGTGAGCCAGGCCTTCGCGGTTTACCTGCCGGTGAAGTCGGTAGGCGTTGTGGGCGATGCGCGCCGCTACGAGGATGTGATCGCGCTCCGGGCAGTGGAGACCATCGACTTCATGACCGCCCGCTGGGCGCACCTGCCTTACGAGTTCATCGAGCGCGTGTCGAACCGGATCATCAACGAGATCGCCGGCGTCTCCCGGGTCGTCTATGACGTTTCGAGCAAGCCGCCCGCGACCATCGAGTGGGAATGAGCGCCGCGGGCCTCGACCACGAGCACTGGATGAGCCTGGCTCTGGAGATGGCGGATGCAGCCGCGGCTGCCGGCGAGGTGCCTGTCGGGGCCGTGCTGGTCGGCAAGGGGGTCGAGATGGCGCGCGGCAGCAATCGTCCCATCGGGACCTGTGACCCGACAGCCCATGCGGAGATCGTCGCCCTGCGCGAGGCGGGCAAGAGGCAACGCAACTATCGTTTTCCCGGAACGACCCTGTACGTGACCGTGGAGCCCTGCACCATGTGCGCGGGTGCGCTCGTGCACGCACGAGTTCAGATGGTGGTGTTCGGCGTCCGGGAGCCCAAGGGCGGCGCCCTCGTCAGCCGTCGCTGCCAGGACGGTAAGAGCGTGCTGGACGGACTCAACCACCGGCTGACGGTGGTGGAGGGGGTCCTGGAGGCGGAGTGCGCCAGGCGCCTCACCGAGTTCTTCGGCGCCCGGCGCGAGAGATGAAACAACCGGTGCACGCGAAGACATGGATCTACTGATACTCGAGGGGCCACCAGCGCTGTCCGGCTTCGCGCTGGAGAAGATCACGGCGAGAGTGCGCGAGGCCATCGGAACCGGGACCCTGAAGGGTCTGTACGCCGAGTACGTGCACCTTCTGGCGCTGCACGCACCCCTGGATCCCGAGGCTCTGGAGCGGGCCTCGGCGCTTCTGGCCTATGGTCCGGCCAGGGATCTGCCGGTCAGACGCGGAGAGCCCATCGGCGTGGCGCTGCCGAGGCTCGGCACCATTTCGCCCTGGTCGAGCAAGGCCACGGACATCTTCGCCATCTGCGGTCTGACCGGCGTGGCACGGGTCGAGCGGGGCGTTCGCTGGTATCTGGAGGGCGACGTCGACCCGGCGAGCGTGTGGCCTCAACTGCACGATCGGATGACCCACCGGGTCGCGCGCGAGGGGACGTTCGACTCGGTGTTCGCGACGCTCGAGCCCCAGCCGCTGGCGACGGTCCCCGTGCTGGGTGAAGGCCGGTCAGCGCTGTCCGCTGCCAACGTCGATCTGGGCCTGGCGCTCTCCGATGACGAGATCGAGTATCTTCTCGACGCGTACGCGGATCTCCGTCGGGATCCGACCGACGTGGAGCTCATGATGTTCGCGCAAGCGAACTCCGAGCACTGCCGTCACAAGATATTCAATGCGGACTGGGAGATCGACGGCCGGGCGCAGCCGAAGTCGCTCTTCGGGATGATTCGGAACACGTACGAGCGCATCAACGGCGAAGGCATTCTCTCCGCATACGCCGACAACGCCGCCGTCATCGAGGGGCCGATGGATGCCCGTTTTCTGCAGGATCCGCACACGCACCGCTACGGTTATGTGGAAGAGCCCGTTCACGTGCTGATGAAGGTGGAGACGCACAACCACCCCACGGCGATTGCACCGTATCCTGGTGCCGCCACGGGTTCCGGTGGCGAGATCCGCGACGAAGGTGCGGTGGGGCGGGGGTCGAAACCGAAGGCGGGCCTGACGGGATTCACCACCTCGCACCTCAACGTGCCGGGTTTTCCCCAGCCCTGGGAGCTCGATACGGGCAAGCCCGATCGTATGGTGGACGCGCTCACGATCATGCTCGAGGGACCCATCGGCGCGGCCGGGTTCAACAACGAGTATGGCCGTCCGGCGCTGAACGGCTACTTCCGGACGTTCGAAGCCGCGGCGGCGTCCGCCCCCGGGACGTCGGGCGTCGTCTGGGGATACCACAAGCCGGTGATGATCGCCGGTGGCGTCGGCAACGTGCGAGCCGGGCACGTCCGCCCGGAGAGCTTCACCCCCGGGACGTGTCTGGTGGTGCTCGGCGGGCCGGCGATGCTGATCGGGCTCGGAGGCGGCGCAGCGTCGAGCATGTCCAGCGGCGAGAGTTCCTCGGATCTCGATTTCGCCTCGGTGCAGCGGGACAACGCCGAGATGGAGAGGCGCTGCCAGGAGGTGATCGATGCCTGCACGGCGCTGGGTGACGAGAATCCGATCCTGCTGATTCACGACGTGGGCGCGGGCGGGTTATCCAACGCGCTTCCGGAGCTGGTGAAGGATGCCGGCATGGGCGGGCGCATCGACCTGCGGGCGGTTCCGAACGCCGACCCGGGCATGACGCCGCTCGAGATCTGGTGCAACGAGGCCCAGGAACGCTACGTGCTCGGAATCGATGCAGCGCGCATCGACGTGTTCGAAGCGATCTGCCGGCGCGAGCGATGCCCGCATGCCGTTGTCGGACGCGCGGAGGCCGAGCGTCACCTCACGGTCTCCGATCCCACCTTCGGTAACGACCCGGTCGATCTGCCCCTGTCGGTGCTGTTCGGCAAGCCGCCGAAGATGACGCGTGACTACCGCACGACGAGGCGTGACGACGTAGGGCTCGATCTGTCCGGTGTATCGCTGTCCGAGGCAATCGATCGGGTGCTCAGGTTTCCGGCAGTCGCCAGCAAGCAGTTCCTGATCACCATTGGCGATCGCAGCATCACGGGTATGGTGGCGCGCGAGCAGCTGGTGGGGCCGTGGCAGGTGCCGGTGGCGGATCTGGCGGTCACGTTCGCGGGCTATAAGGGCCATCGAGGGGAGGCATTCGCCATGGGAGAGCGGTCGCCGCTGGCCGTTCTGAATCCGGCCGCCTCCGCGCGCATGGCCGTCGGCGAGGCCATCACGAATATCGCCGCCGCGAGGATTCCGGCGCTCGAGCGGGTGGTGCTCTCCGCGAACTGGATGGCGGCCGCCGGGGCACCAGACCAGGATCAGGCACTGTTCGAGGCCGTGCGGGCCGTGGGCATGGAACTGTGCCCGGCGCTCGGCATCGCCATCCCGGTGGGCAAGGACAGCCTTTCCATGCGCACACGCTGGGAGGGTCAGGAGGTGGTGTCGCCGCTGACGCTGATCGTTTCCGCGTTCGCGCCGGTAGTGGACGTGCGTCGGACACTCACCCCGGAGCTCAGCCGCGACGCGGATACCGTGCTGCTGCTGGTCGATCTCGGCGACGGGCGCGACCGGCTCGGCATGAGCAGCCTGGCGCAGTGTTTTTCCGCGGCTGGTGGCGAGGTGCCGGACGTCGATGACCCGGCGATGCTCGTGCGGTTCTTCGAGGCCGTGCAGCGGCTCAACGAATCGGGCTACCTGCTTGCTTATCATGACCGTTCGGACGGTGGGTTGCTGGCAACCCTGCTGGAGATGGCCTTCGCGAGCCGGGTCGGGCTAGATATCGAGCTCGAGGACGACGCGGACGGGCTCGGCGCGCTCTTTTCCGAGGAGCTCGGCGCGGTGCTGCAGATCAGAAGCGGCGACCTGGATGCGGTGCGCGGCGTGCTGGCCGGTCTGCCCTGCCGGGTCGCGGGCGCGCCGCGCCGCGACGAGGTGATCGAGATCACCCGGGGGGGTGAGCGCCTCTATCGGTCTGACCGTGGCACGCTGCAGGCGCGCTGGTCGGAGCTGTCCCATCGCATGCAGCGGCTCAGGGACAATCCGCGCTGCGCGGACGAGGAGTTCGCTGCCATCACCCGGTCGGATCCCGGGTTCTCGAGTCGCCTGACCTTCGACCCCGACGCCGTGTTCAGTATCGGCAGTGACCGGCCCGACGTCGCCATTCTTCGCGAGCAGGGCGTGAATGGTCAGATGGAGATGGCAGCGGCGTTCGAGCGCGCCGGGTTCGCGCCGGTGGACGTGCACATGAGCGATCTGATCGAGGGCCGGGTCTCACTCATGGACTTCCCGGTGCTCGCGGCGTGCGGTGGATTCTCCTACGGGGACGTTCTGGGTGGCGGTGGTGGCTGGGCGAAGAGTGTGCTCTTCCACGAGGATGTGCGCGAAGCGTTCGCCGCCTACTTCGAAGCGGACCGGCTGGTGCTCGGGGTGTGCAATGGCTGCCAGATGCTGGCCCACCTGAGCTCGATCATTCCGGGCGCGCAGCGTTGGCCGCGCTTCGTACGCAACGCCTCCGAGCAGTTCGAGGGACGCACCGTGCTGCTCAGGATCAACGAGGTGGCCTCGCCCTGGCTTGCCGGGATGGCCGGGTCCGTGCTGCCGGTGGCGGTGGCCCACGGCGAGGGGCGTGCCGAGTTCGCCGCGGCCTCCGACCGTACGGGATTCTGGCAGGCGAACGGAGCGGCCATGCAGTACGTCGACAACCATCTGCAGCCCACGGAGATCTACCCCGCGAATCCGAACGGCGCCGAGCGTGGGCTCGCAGCCGTACTCGCGGCCGACGGTCGGGTACTCGCCATGATGCCGCACCCGGAGCGGGTGTTCCGGACCTGGCAGAATGCCTGGCGCGACCCCTCCTGGGGTGACGGCGACGACGGCCCGTGGCTGCGCCTGTTCCGGAACGCGCGGCGGGCCCTCGACGGCTGAACGTCGGCCAGCCGATGAGTCAACGGAAGGTGGCGGGATCCCGGTCGACGATGATGTCCCTGGACCGCACCGGAAAGACGCCGCTGGCCCGGTCCTCGAAGTAGTGTTTCAGGGTGTCCCTGATGACCGGAAAGGCAAGCTCCTCCCAGGGTATCTCCGCCTCCTCGAAGAGCCGTACAGCGCGACTCTCGAAGCCCGGCGCGAAGTCGGGCGTCGACAGCTCCGCCCGGAAAAAGAGATACACCTGAGAGATGTGCGGCAGGCTGAAGACCGTGTAGAGATCCAGGTTGGCGACCACCGCGTTGGCCTCCTCGAAGGTTTCGCGAGTGGCACCCGCTACGATCGTTTCGTTGTTCTCGAGGAACCCGGCGGGCAGGGTCCAGTATCCCGCCCGCGGCGCGATGGCGCGCTGACATAGCAGCACACGGTCCTCCCAGACCGGCAGGCAGCCGGCGACCACGCGAGGGTTGACGTAGTGCACGGTCTCGCAGTGATCGCACACGAAACGTTCGCGGTTGTCGCCGGCGGGGACCTTGCTCGTCACCGGTTTTCCACAATGACTGCAGTAGTTCACGTGGCGTTGATGGTTCCTGAGGTCCCTGCATTCTAGCGGTTCCCGTTGTTGCCGGCAGCGATCTGGGTGCGCGTTGGGCTACCGGAAGATGGTTCCGCAGGCGCGGCTGGCAGGGGGGCTTTCCTGCACTCCCGCGCCGACCCTCCGGGTTGCCCTTGCTCCTGTGGCGGCGCTCACACGTTCCGGAAAGCCCCCC
>JASFLG010000049.1:0-13856 GCA_050118205.1 Pseudomonadales bacterium | reverse complement strand
GGCTATCTCATCGAGGAGCCGGCGCCGTTCACCATCCGCACGGAGAACGTGGATGATGAGATTGCACACATCGCCGGGCCGCAGCTCGTGGTGCCGGTAATGAATGCCCGATTCTCCCTGAATGCCGCGAATGCGCGATGGGGTTCGCTCTACGACGCGTTCTACGGCACGGATGTCATTCCCGAGTCGCCGGGCCGCGAGAAGGGCACGAGCTACAATCCTGCCCGGGGCGAGCTGGTCGTGGCCCGGGCCGCGGAGTTTCTCGATGCGTCGGTGCCGCTCGCCGGTGCAAGCCACTCCGAGGTGGTCGCCTACGGCGTCGGTGCCGATGCGGCCGGCAACCGGCAGCTGCGCGCGGTGCTTCAGGACGGCGGCAACACGGGCCTCAAGGATCCGGAGCAGTTCGTCGGTTTCGTCGACGAGGCAGACCCGAGCTCGGTGCTGCTCAAGCACAACGGACTGCACATCGACATTCAGATCGACCGCGATCACCCGGTCGGCGCGGCACATCCGGCGGGGGTCAAGGATGTGATCCTGGAGAGCGCCATCACCACCATCCAGGACTGCGAGGATTCGGTGGCCGCAGTGGACGCCGAGGACAAGTGCGTGGTGTACGGCAACTGGCTCGGGCTGATGAAAGGCGATCTCGAGGAAGCCCTCGAGAAGGACGGTCGCAGGATCGTGCGGCGCCTGAACCCCGACCGCGAGTACACGGGCAGGAACGGCGAGCCGCTCACCCTGCACGGCAGAAGCCTGCTCCTGGTGCGCAACGTCGGGCACCTCATGACCACCGATGCGGTCCTCGATGCCGATGGCAACGAGGTGCCGGAAGGCTTTCTCGACGCCATGGTGACCTCCCTCGCGGCCATGCACGATCTGCAGCGCAACGGGATGCTGACCAACTCGCGCGCGGGAAGCGTCTACATCGTCAAACCGAAGATGCACGGACCGCAGGAAGTTCAGCTCACGTGCGACCTGTTCGCGCGCGTCGAGCGGACGCTGGGGCTGCGGGAGAACACACTCAAGGTCGGCATCATGGACGAGGAGCGGCGGACCACGGTCAACCTGCGGGCCTGCATAGAGGTCGCGAAGGATCGGGTCGTGTTCATCAACACCGGCTTCCTGGATCGAACCGGCGACGAGATCCATACGAGCATGGAAGCGGGTCCGTTTCTGCGCAAGGACTCCATCAAGGCCCAGCCCTGGATCCGGGCCTACGAGGATGCCAACGTGGATGCGGGGCTGGCTGCCGGGTTCCGCGGCATCGCGCAGATCGGTAAGGGTATGTGGCCGAAGCCCGACGAGATGAAGGAGATGCTGGAGGTCAAGGTGGGGCACCCGCTTGCGGGCGCCAACACGGCCTGGGTGCCTTCGCCCACCGCCGCTACCCTGCACGCCATCCACTACCATCAGGTGAACGTGGCCGAGCGTCAGGAGGAGCTGGCTTCCCGGCCAGCCGCCAGCCTGGACGACATCCTCACCATCCCGATCCTCGCCGGCGAGAACCTCTCCGCGGACGAGGTTCAGAGCGAGCTCGACAACAATGCCCAGGGCATTCTGGGTTACGTGGTGCGCTGGATCGATCAGGGTGTTGGTTGCTCCAAGGTGCCGGACATCAACAACGTCGGGTTGATGGAGGATCGGGCGACCTGTCGCATTTCGAGCCAGCATATCGCCAACTGGCTGCACCACGGGATGGTCAGCCGCGAGCAGGTTCTCGAGACCATGCGCCGGATGGCGGTGGTGGTGGACAGGCAGAACGCGGGCGACCCGGCCTACCGACCCATGGCGCCCGACTACGATGACAGCATCGCCTTTCAGGCGGCCTGCGATCTGGTACTCGAGGGGCGCACGCAGCCCAGCGGCTATACGGAGCCCATACTCCACGCCCGGCGGCGCGAGGCGAAGGCCCGCCAGGCCTGAACGTGCGCGCGCTGACGCTGCTCGCCATCGCGCTCGCGAGCATGAGTGCTGTCGCCCGCGTGGACGTCTCGCCGTATCTGGGTCTGTACGAGGGCAGCTTCGAGTCGGCGCTCACCGAGGACCCGGATGACGATCTGAACTTCAACCCCTGCAATCCGGCGACACGCGACTGCACGGTGCATCAGGATCCGCTGATCGACATACTGCTCGAACTGTCGCTCGACGGAAGCGGCAGGCTGCAGGCGCGTTTCTACCGCTCGGAGACTCAGGTGCGCTCCGGGCGTCAGCTGGACCTTCTGGGTCGCGGCTGCGGCTCCTCGGTGGGCCGGCTCGAGAAGCTGGCGGAAGGCAAGCGCGACGAAGCGGTCAGGTGGACGGCGCGCTTCGATCTCGACGTGGAGAACCGGGCCTGCCTGGGCAAGCTTCGGCCGACGTCCAGTCATTTCCTCCTGGTCCGGGGCGTGCACGACGCAGACACCGACGCGGCCTACGTGGAGGTGGCAATCGACAAGTCCGTCGCCAGTCAGAACTACCTGTACGTCAAGGAGGACGGGGTCAAGCGCCGCGTACGTCTGGACCTGGACAACACCCAGGGAAAGGGCCGGCGGGCGCGGTACCGCGTGTGCATCGAGGACGATCTCGGAGACTTCAGCCGCTGCGTGGTGACCGACAGGGAGCTCAAGCAGTTCGGGTTTCCGCTGCCGGTGCCGGGCGGGGTGGCGGTCAACTACACCTGGTGGTACGACCTTGCGCCCAGCCTGAAACGCACCCGCGACCTCTACCAGCTGACCCAGTACACGGCGCGTTTCGAGAAGGTACGCTGACCGGCGTCACCGGTCGGGATCGGGCATGACCCAGGACGAGCACGAGCACTGGCGTGCGATCCGCCGAGGCGCCACCCGGCGAGCGCTGATGGAGGCGAGCCTGGTGCTGACCGCGGTGGACGTGCCGCATGTGGTCGTGGAGGAGGAGGTCGACTGGTGCCTGAAGGTGCCGGATGCCCAGGCGCCGCACGCCATCGCCCATCTCGAGCGTTACCGACTCGAGAACCAGCCGCCGCCGGCACCACCGGCGCCGGCGCAATACGACTCAGGCCTGTTCGGCGTGCTCGGGTATCTGCTGGTGATCTGGGCCGTGCCGTTCCTCGAGGCCAACGGTTTCTTCGGCTGGGATTGGGTGGCGGCCGGTCGCATCGAGGCCGGTGCCGTGAAGCACGGGGAGTGGTGGCGGGCGGTCACCGCGCTGACCCTGCACGCCGACCTCGGTCATATCCTGGGCAACTCGGCCTTCGGGGCGCTTTTCGGGCTCTTTGCCGGCCGCTACATGGGCTCGGGACTCGCGTGGCTGCTGATCCTAGTCGCGGGCGCGGTGGGCAACGAGGCGGCGGCCTGGATGCGTCCCGACGACTTCCGGTCCATCGGTGCCAGCACGGCCACGTTCGCCGCTCTGTCGATGTCGAGCGCCTTCGTCTGGCGCAAGGGTTACTTCAGCGGCCGCGGCTGGAAACGGGCTTTTGCGCCGGTGTTCGGTGCCGTGGCATTGCTCTCCTTCACCGGCGCGGGTGGGGAGGACACGGACGTGCTGGCGCACGTTACCGGCTTCACGGCCGGTCTGGGACTCGGGATCTGGGCGGCGGGTTGGCCCATCCGGCGTCTCGGAAGAAGCGGCCAGGTGCTGTGTGGCTGCCTGGCGGTGGCGGTGGTCTGGGTCGCCTGGTCTCTGGCAGGCGCCGCCTACGGTTGAGGCGGCAGCTCCGGAAATCCGGCGGGGGGTCTGCGATGCGCGGTGGCCTGCTCATATGCGTAGGCGATGGCGAAGAGCACGCCCTCGGAAAATGGTCGTCCGAGAATCTGCAGCCCGGCGGGCAGGTCTCCGTGGCTGTATCCCATCGGCACGGTCGCCGCAGGCAATCCGGTTGCCGGCGCGATCAGCTGACTGTTGTCACCGCGATAGTCCTCGACGGCTTTTGCCAGCAGGGCCGGCGGGTTGGTCCACGTGGGGTAGACGATGGCGTCGACGTCGACCCTGTCCATGGAGGCAAGCGTATCCGCCCGATAGCGTTTTCTTCCCTCGTGCGCTTCGAAGCCGGGGCAGGGCGGGTCCCATTCGGCGGGCGGACGATCGACGGGAAAGCGGGCAAAGTGCTTCAGCCGATCTTCGATATAGGGCGAGAACTCACCAGTCTCGAGCAGCTCCGTGATGTCCCGGATCGGCGCCCGCGGGGCCAGCGACTCGAGATAGCGATGCGCGTCGTAGCGGAAGCGGGGGCAGAAGTAGTCCGCGGCGAGATGCGCATCGAGGTCATCGATCTGAAACGGGTCGATCAGCGTGGCGCCGGCGGCCGAGAGGTCCTTCAGAGCCTGCTCGAAGACGGCAGTTACCTCGGGGTCGGCACCGTCGGTGTCGACCAGTGCTCGGAGCACGCCCAGGCGGCGGCCGGCGAGCGCTCCGGCATCCAGATAGGCTTCGTAGTCCTCCGTGGGTCTGCTCTGCACGACCTCAGTGTAGGGATCGGCGGGATCGTAGCCGCTGATCACAGTGAGCGTGCGCGCAGCGTCGCGAACCGTCCGGGTCATGGGACCGGCGACGTCGCGATCGAAGACCAGCGGGATGATCCCGTCGCGGCTGGTCAGACCGAGGGTCGGGCGGATGCCGAAGAGGGCGAGGTGCGATGACGGACCACGGATCGAGTTGCCGGTGTCGGAGCCCATGCCGATCACCCCGAAGCTGGCCGCTACGCCCGATGCGGAGCCGCCGCTGGAGCCGGCTGGCACGCGCTCGAGATCGTAAGCGTTCGCGGTGACGCCGTACGACGAGCTCACCGTCTGCCGCGGGCTGAAGGCCCACTCGGCCATGTTCGTCTTGGCTGCGATGATCGCGTCGGCTGCCTTCAGTCGTGCCACGAGAAAGGCATCGTCCGGCGGTACGCTCTCCTTCAGCGCGATGGACCCGCCGCTGGTCGCCATGCCCTCGGTGTCGAAGTTGTCCTTGAGAAGCACGGGCGCGCAGAAGAGCCTGCCGACCGGTTTGCCGGCGGCCACCTTCCGGTCGATCCGCCGCGCCTCGTCGAGGGCGTGGGGGTTGGTGAATATCACCGCATTCAGTCCCGTCTGCTGGTCGTAGGCCTCGATCCGTCGAAGGTAGCCGGACACGACCTCCTCGCAGGTGATATCCCCGGCGCGGACCCCGTCCTGGATGTCGTCCAGGGTCGCCTCTACGAACTCGAACGGCGGCGCCTCGCCGGCGCTGAAGCCGGGCAGTGCCAGGCCGCCCGCCAGCACCAGCCCCGCCAGCGATCTCATTCCCCGATCCTGACGTAGGCCAGCCACTCGGCGACTACCGCCGGTGCGATGTCGTCGTCCTCGATATCGATGGATACGTCGAGGTGGACCAGCATGCCGTGGGGACCCTTCGGCTCGATACGGTTCAGCTCGAAGCGTCCGCGAATCCGGTTGTCGACCCGCACCGGCTGCACGATGCGCACCCGGTCGAATCCGTAGTTCTGCCGGTAGACGATGCCGGGAATCGGTATCTTCACGGCGGCGACCATGTCGGTCAGGCAGGACAGCACGAGAAAAGACTGAGCGATGGTGCAGCCGAAAGGTGACTCGCGCCCGGTCCGCTCCGGGTCCGTGTGCATCCAGCTGTCGTCGCCCGTGGTCCGGGCGTGATCGTCGATCTTCTGCTGGTCGATGACGATCCACTCGGAGATTCCGACCTCGTGGCCGAACAGATGGTGGACCTCGGCAATGATGTCGTTGACTCTGGTCATGGCTTCCTTGTGGCTGTTTGTCAGTGATTCCCAGGTGCGCCGGCGCCGCGGGGGATTCGGATCCGGTGCACGAGCTCCTGCACGTAGGCGGGGACGGGCCTGCCGAACCGGCTGACGACGAAGGCGGTCGCGAAGTTGAGCAGTGCTCCGAGGGCGCCGATGCCTTCCGGCGAGATACCGAGCCACCAGTGCGCGGCGGAGTTGGCTTCCGGCGCCAGGAACTTGAAGTAGGCGATGTAGACGAAAGTGAACGTGAGACCTGCCAGCATGCCGGCGATGGCACCCTCCTTGTTCATCCTGAGGGAGAAGATCCCCATGAGGATGGCGGGAAACAGGCTAGCGGCCGCCAGCCCGAAGGCAAAGGCAACCACCTGGGCCACGAAACCGGGCGGGTACACACCGAGATACCCGGCCACCACGATGGCGAAAGCGGCGGCGATCCGGGCGTAGAGCAGCTCCTGCCGGTCGCTGATACCTCGCGCCAGCGTCTTCTTGATCAGGTCGTGGGCGACCGAGGTCGAGATCACCAGCAGCAACCCGGCTGCCGTCGAGAGCGCTGCCGCGAGGCCGCCGGCAGCGACCAGCGCGACGACCCACGGTGGCAGTGCGGCGATCTCCGGATTGGCCAGCACCATGATGTCCCTGTCGACATAGACCTCGTTGTGGTTGTCCGTCGGCGTGTTCTGCAGCAGCCTCTCACCGTGGCTGCCACGGACGCCGGCGAATCGTGGTGCGCCTTCGAACGGCGCACCGGGCGCGTACTGAATGGCACCGTCGTCGTTCTTGTCCAGCCAGCCGATCAGGCCCACGTTTTCCCAGCTCCGGAACCAGGGGGCCACCGCCCGGTAGGCGGTGTCGTTCACCGTGTCCACGAAGTTGAGCCGCGCAAACGCACCCACGGCCGGTGCCGTGGTGTAGAGCAGGGCGATGAAGAGCAGGGCATAGCCTGCCGATTTCCGCGCGTCCGAGACCTTCGGTACCGTGAAGAAACGCACCAGCACGTGCGGCAGCCCGGCGGTGCCGATCATCAGCGCCAGCGTGATGGCAAACACGTCGATCGTGCTCTTGCTGCCTTCCGTGTAGGCACTGAAGCCGAGCTCGACCAGCGTCCGGTCCAGCTTTTCGAGCACGGACAGGCCCGATCCGTCGGTAACGGTGGCCCCGAGCCCGAGCTGTGGAACCGGGTTGCCGGTGATCAGGAGCGAGATGAAGATGGCGGGCACCAGGTAAGCGAAGATCAGGACGCAGTACTGGGCGACCTGGGTGTAGGTGATGCCTTTCATGCCGCCGAGCACGGCGTACATGAAGACCACCGCCATGCCGATCAGGACACCCAGCGTAATGTCCACGTCGAGAAACTGGGAGAAGACGATGCCGACCCCACGCATCTGGCCGGCAACGTAAGTGAAGGACACGACGATGAGGCAGACGACCGCGACGACTCGTGCGGCGTTGGAGTAGTAGCGGCTGCCGATGAAGTCGGGCACCGTGAACTCGCCGAATTTGCGCAGATAAGGTGCGAGCAGAAGGGCCAGCAGCACGTAGCCCCCCGTCCAGCCCATCAGGTAGACGGTGCCGTCGTAGCCCATGAAAGCGATGATGCCCGCCATGGAGATGAACGAGGCGGCGCTCATCCAGTCCGCCGCGGTGGCCATGCCGTTGGCGATCGGGTGCACATGGCCACCGGCGACGTAGAACTCCCGGGTCGAAGCGGCCCGGGACCAGATGGCGATGCCGATGTAGAGCGCGAAGCTCGCGCCCACGAAGAGATAGGTGAGGAGCTTGGTGTCCATGCCGCTCATTCGTCTTCGTGCACGTCGTACTTCCGGTCGAGGCGTTTCATGGCCCAGGTGTAAACGAATATCAGCACGATGAACACGTAGATCGAGCCCTGCTGGGCCCACCAGAACCCGAGCTTGAAGCCGAAGAAGGGAATCCGGTTGAGCGGCTCTACCAGCAGGATGCCGAATCCGAAGGACACGACGAACCAGACGACGAGCAGCGCGGCGCCGAGCTTCAGATTGGCACGCCAGTACGCCGCGTTTCCGCTGGCGGTGGAGGCGCCATCGGCCTCCTGCGCAGGGGCTCCGCCATTGCTGTTGTCTTTGTCGCTGTTGTCATTGTCGCTGGCCACGGTAGACAGGCGCTCCTTCCCCCAGGTCGAAGGTTCAATATACATTGTGCCCGGGCAAGAAGCAGGGAGGCACCGTGTGTCACATCGAGCTCGACCATCTCATGTGGGGGCGCATCGAGCCTCGAGTGAGGGATTGCTGCGGCCGATCGCCTGTTCGGAGCGTCGCCGGCACCCGGAGGGGTGCACCCGCGGCTCGGTACGTGCAACGCATTGTTGTCGCCCGGCGACGACGCCTACCTGGAGGTCATCGCGCCCGACCCGGATCAGGATGTGCCGGGCGGGTGGGCGCGACAGCCGCGCAGGCTCGAGGCGCCGGCGGAACCGGGATTGACCGCTACTATCGGTGTGGGTACCACGACCGTAGCGCTGGAGAGCACGGCGGAGACGATGTCGTGGTCACTCTGAGGCGGGCGGTTCTGATCGGGCTCGCGCTGCTCGGGTCCCACGCGACGGGTGGCGAGCTGGTGGCGCCCGTCGCCGATGACTATCTGCAGGAGATCGCGGCCTTCCGGGACTACCGGAACTACCGTTTCGGAGACCGGGTCCTGTCCCCGTTGCCGGAGGCGGACCGGCTGGCGTTCACCGGGCTCGACTACTTCGATGTGGCGCCCTCGCTGGTGGTCCCGGCGACCCTGGTGCCCGCAGCCGACAGGAGCACCTTTGCCATGCCGACGTTCAACGGCAGGACCATGCCTTTCTCGCACTACGGCACCCTGACCGCCCGTATCGACGGCCAGCCGATCCGGCTCAAGGCGTTCCGGCGCGAGGAAGCGGACCAGGGCTACTTTCTGCTGATCCCCTTCCGGGACCCAACGAACGGGGACGAAACCTACTCGGGCGGCCGCTACATCGAGATCGACCTGCCGCTGCCGGAACCTCTGGTGCTCGACTTCAACCGGGCGGTCAATCCTATGTGCGCCTACGATTCGCGCTTCGCGTGCCCGATCCCACCGCCGGAGAACCGCCTCCCCATGCCGATCCGGGCCGGAGAGAAGCGCTACCATTGAGCAACCGGCGCATCGAGCCGGTGTGGCTCGCGCAGTCGTTTTTCGACGACTTCGTGCTCGTGTACCCGGTGTACGCCATCATGATGCTCGAGCACGGGGTGGGCGAGCTCGATCTCGGCGTGCTGTTCGTGATCTGGTCCGCATCCTCACTCGTCTTCGAGATACCGTCCGGCGTCCTCGGCGATCTGTATGACCGGCGCGTCTATATTTTCGTCGGCTGTCTCGTACGTGCCGGCGGCTATCTCGCCTGGTGGCTGATGCCGACCACACCCGGCTTCGCGCTGGGATTCATCCTCTGGAGCCTCGGCAGCGCCATCCACAGCGGCACGCTGGAGTCGCTCCTGTTCGACGCGCTCTCGGCTCAGGGAAGGGTGGCCGACTTCGCGCGCATCTACGGCCGTGGCAAGGCCGCGCACGGCCTGGGCGTGCTCGCCGCCATGGCCCTCGGCGGCTACGTGGCCGAGACCGGATACACCTCGGTCCTGCTCCTGTCGGCTGCCGCCCCGGTCGTGACCGGACTGATCGTGCTCGGCGGGATGAGCGAGCCACCGAGGACCCTCGCGACCGAGGCGAAGTCCGCCTCGTTCCTCGACACACTGACCACTGCCGGCCGGGCCCTGCTGGGGAACCCGAGGCTGCGCCGTGTCTCCGTCGTCTACGTGGTGCTGATCGGCACCTACGGGACGATCGACGAGTTTCCCGGGGCGCTCCTCGACCAGACCAGCCGCGCCGAAGGGGCCGCGCTGTCGCTCGGCGCGATCGGCCTGCTGTACGGTGCGTTCGTGGGGGCGGAAGCCATCGGCAGCGCCGTGGCGCACCGCCTGCAGTTCCTCGGGCATGCTCAGATCGGCGTGGCAAGCGTGATCGCGCATGCCGTTCTGCTGGCGGCGCTCGCGGCGGGTGTCCTCATGGCCTGGCCGGTGGGCGTGGTGCTGCTGACCGGAGGCTGCGCGACCTACTTCGCCCTGATGGGTGTGGTCAGCGTGCTGCTCGAGAGCAGCCTTCAGCACGAGATCGACGTCGGCGCCCGGGCGACGGTCACGTCCTTTGCCGGCGCGGCACTCGAGGTGTGGGGAATTCTCGCCTACCTGGTCATCGGCGCCACGGCAGCGGCGCATAGCTGGGCCGCGGCGCTCGCCGTCGCCGCTGGTATCGCGGTAGTGATCTCCATGTGCGTGTTCTACACAGCCGGGCCGAGAGCAGCGCGTAACCGGTCGTGAACCCCAGCCAGCGTGTCGATGATGGCGTCGACGCTGCGGGCGCCGGACTGAAAGATGGCGGTGGCATTGAGCGCGCCCCAGCCGAAACCCAGTGCCTTCACCTTCTCCGCCCGCGCGACGACCTGATCGAGATCCTTGTAGAAGCGTTTGCCTGCCTCGTCCGTCGGTGGCACGTCGAGCATCTGCTGCAGGCCGATCGATGCCGGATCGCGCCCGGCGGCCGCCGCGTGCTCGCGAATCTTCTCGAGCGCGGTTCGCGCCGTGTCGTCCCGGACGATGGCCGTTGCCAGCCAGCCGTCGCCCCGCTCTCCCACGCGTCGCAGCGCCCGCTCCGAGAAACCGCCGATCCAGATGGGCAGCCCGGCGCCCTGTGGGGACTTCGGCTCCATGGCGATGGCGTCGGCTCGGTAGTGGGCCCCCTCGAAGTCCACCTTCTCCTGCTGCCAGCACGCCCGGATCAGATCGATGGCCTCGTCCATCCGCGCGCCACGATTGCCGAAATCCTCGCCGAGTGCCTCGAACTCCGACGCCTGCCAGCCGACGCCGACCCCCAGACGCACCCGACCGCCGGAGAGGGTATCGAGGGTGCTGATCTGCTTGGCGACGAGCACGGGCTGCCGCTGCGGCAGCACCAGCACCTCGGTGCCGAGACCAATCCGGTGGGTCACTGCTGCCGTGTAGGCGAGCACCATCAGCGCTTCCATGATGGGCATCTGCGGCGGATACATGGGGGCCGGCCGCGATTCCGTCGGAAAGCCCATCACCACGTGATCGAACATGTCCAGCTGGTCGTAGCCGATGTCCTCGATGGCCTTCGCCAGGCGCGCCACGCCGTCCGGACCCTCGCGATAGGCCACGCTCGGAAATTCGACGCTGAGCTTCATGACTGTCCTCCTTGTCCCGCCGCCACCTTAGCACAGCGTCCGGCGGGCTCACGGTCTCCGCTATACTTTGAGCCGTTCAGGAGGAGGGCGGATGCTGGTGGGGATCGCGTGAGGGCCGTATGACAGAAGTGCAACCCATCCGGCCGGCGGCCACGGTGATCATTGCCCGGGCAGCCGGTGACGGTGCCGACGGTTTCGAGATCTTCATGCTGCGGCGGACGAGCCGTGCGGCGTTCGCGGGTGGCATGTATGTGTTTCCGGGCGGCCGGGTGGATCCGGACGACCACCTGCATGCCTACGACGTGGTGCGGGAGGGCCCGTCCGCGGCCCAGGCGCCCCAGCAGGCGGCGCTCGGCGACGAGTGGCGCGGCTACTGGGTCGCCGGCATCCGTGAGACGTTCGAGGAGGCCGGCCTGCTCCTCGCGTACGCATCCGATGGCGATCTGCTTGCATACGATGCGGCGAGCCGATCCCGGTTCGAGGGCTATCGTCGGCCGCTGCACGACGGGACGCTGAGCCTGCTCGAGATCTGCCACCGCGAGCAGTTGAAGCTCGCGGTGGATCACATTCATTTCGTCAACCGGTTCATCACGCCGTTCGGCCGTCCACGGCGTTTCGACACGCGCTTCTTCCTGGCCGAGGCACCTCCGGGACAGCGGGGAATCCACGACGAGAAGGAGACGGTGGACAGTATCTGGCTGTCTCCGGCCGAGGCGATCGCGAGAAACGATGCCGGCAACTTCGATCTCATGCGTGTCACACGGATGCAGCTCGAGACCCTCGCCGGCTTCTCCTCGCACGCAGACCTCATGCGCTGGGTGCGCGAGGATCGGGATTTTCCCACCTTCCGTCCGCCTGTGCCGCGGGATTGAGACCAGGACGGCCGGCGTCGCGAGGTGCATAATCCGGACTTTCCGAACGCCGCACCCACTGCAACGAGAGAGATCCTGGACGCGTTGAAAGAACCCGCGGACGAACCGTCGAGCGAACGGCTGACCATCGACACCATCGAGGTCGAGGTGAGGCGCAGCCGTCGCCGGAAGACGCGCATCGGCCTGGCCTTCGACCCGGCAGGGCGGGTCGTGCTCGAAGCTCCGATGGATGCCAGCACCGAGGAACTCAGCGCCGTGGTGACCGAGCACCGCCGCTGGTTGAGGGCGCGGCTCGAGGCGGTCCAGGCCGATGCGGTCTGCGTCAGCCCGCCGACCTACACGGCCGGGGAGCTGCTCCAGTATCTCGGCGAGGCTTACGAGCTCGAGCTCGCGTCGGGTCCCCGCCGTATCACGCGACGGGAGAAGGACAGCCAGCTGCGCCTGTTCCGGGACGTGCGCGGGGTGGTGGGTAGCATCACGGTTCGGCTGCCGGATCCGGAGCCGGCGCTGGTCCGGAAGGCGCTGGAGCGGTGGTACAGGAAGCAGGCAGAGCAGCTCTTCGCGGCCAGCCTGCACAGATTCCGCGACCTGCCGTGGATGTCCGGGTGGCAGCGCTCCTGGCGGGTACGCTTCATGCGCAGCCAGTGGGGAAGCTGCTCCGCGAGCGGCCAGATCGTTCTCAACACTCACCTGGTGAAGGTGCCGGAACGGCTCATCGACTATGTGGTGCTGCACGAGCTCTGCCACCTCGTTCACCACGATCACAGCCACCGTTTCTACGGGCTCATGGGTGCACACATGCCGGACTGGCAGAACCGGCGCACGGATCTGGATACCTACCTGCCGCTCCTTCTCCATGAGTGAACCATCCCGCGTGGTCGGCTGCGCGCAGCCCACTGGAGAGTCCTTGCGTGCCTGACCGAATCACGCTCGCCGATCTCGGCTGGACACCGGTGTTTCAGCAGCAGCTTTCGCTCGAGGAGATGTCGACCCTCATCCCCGCGCGAGTGTTCGAGGTGCAGCGGACCGGCTTGCGCCTGGTCTTCGAAGGCGGCGATCGCGTCGTGCCGCTCGGGGGGCGCTGGTTCCAGGGCGCGGTGGAGGATCGTCCCACGGTAGGGGACTGGGTGCTGCTCGATCCGGAGAGCGGTGCCATCGTCCGGCTGCTCGAGCGCAAGAGCCTGCTCAAACGGATGAGTGTGAACAAGCCGGGCGACCTTCAGCTGATCGCGGCCAACGTGGACACCATGTTTCTGGTGAGCTCCTGCAACGAGGAGTTCAATCTGGCGCGCATGGAGCGCTACCTGACGCTCGCGCTCGAGGCGGGCATTCAACCCGTGGTCGTGCTGACCAAGGCGGACCTCTCCGAGGACCCCGACCACTACCGGGACGCCGCCGCGTCGCTGGGCAGGGACCTCATCGTCGAGGTCGTGAACGCCTGTGATCCGCACACGCTGGCCGGTCTCACGGCATGGTGTGGCAGGGGACAGACGGTCACGCTGCTCGGATCCTCCGGCGTGGGCAAGTCGACGCTGATCAACAGCCTCGCCGGCGGCGAGGTTCAGGCGACCGGAGAGATCCGGGACGCCGACGCGAAGGGGCGCCACACCACCACGCACCGTTCGCTGCACCTGCTGCCCGGGGGCGGGCTGCTGCTGGACAGCCCCGGCATGCGCGAGCTCGGCATCGCCGATGCGGGCAGTGGCCTCGCTTCAGCGTTCGAAGACGTGGAGGCGCTCGCCAGTCGCTGCCGGTTCAACGACTGCCGGCATCAGACCGAACCCGGCTGCGCGGTGCAGGCAGCGATTGCCGCCGGTCAGCTGGATGAGCGTCGGCTGGAAAGTTATCGTAAGCTCCGCCGCGAAGAGCTGTACAACACCGAGACCGTTGCCGAGCGGCACACGCGCGTGCGCCAGTTCAGCAGGATGGTGAAGCAGCATCAGGCCACGTCGCACAAGAAGCGCGACTGATCCCGCCTGGCGTGGGCGTGGGTGCGTGCTCGAGCCGTCGCGAACCATCGAGAGAAGAGAAGTGACCAATCTGA
>JASFLG010000048.1:0-13965 GCA_050118205.1 Pseudomonadales bacterium | reverse complement strand
CTGCAGGTAGCGGATCAGCAGCCAGAAGCCGAGGACCCACCACAGCTGATCGAGCACGTTCATGGTGAGGATCGACTGGATGGACAGGAACGCCGGCGCAAACAGCACCACCAGCGCGGTGAGCCATTGCGCCGTGCGACCACCTCCGAGGCACCGTGTGACGTCCACGGCGATGAGCGTGACGCCGATGCCGACCAGACAGGCGAATCCGCGCAGCACCAGCAGATGGGTGCCGAAGATGCCGGTGAGCGCCGCCATGACCCAGGCGATGGCCGGGGGAAAGTCTACATATCCGAGATCCAGGTGGCTGGCGGCATCCAGAAAGTAGAGCTCGTCGGAGAGAAAGCCGTATCGGCTGTCGGCGAGCGCGAAGATGGCGAGCTTGATGGCGATGCAGACCGCCCAGAGCCAACGGTCCGGGCGGCTCGTCACCGGGCGTGCCAGGTGTAGAGCCGGGTGATCGCGTAATTCCACACGGCGCCGACCACGATGCCCGCAAGACCCGCGAGAATCCAGTCGGTGTCCTCGGCGAACAGATAGCCGGCGACCCCCACGTTGGCCACCGCACCGATGCTGCAGGCGAGCACGAAAGAGATCCAGCCGCGCAACCAGGCCCACCCTTTGAGCTGCAGGTCACGATAGGTCACCACGTTGTTGAAGACGTAGTTGACCGTCATGGCCGTGAACGTGGCCCAGATCTGACTCGCCAGGAATGCGTAGCCCATCAGGTGGTGCAGGGTGGTGAGCACCGACATGTGCACGAGAACGCCGAGACCGCCGATGGCGATGAAGGTGACGAAGCGAACGGGCACCCAGCGCCCGACCAGCTTGTCCAGCAGCAGCATTCCGTAATCCCAGACCGCCTGATTGTCCAGCTTGGACTCGCCCGCGTGCCGCGCACCGAAGCTGTAGGGGAGCTCCTTGAAGCGCAGCGGCGCCGGCGCCGAGGCGAACAGGTCCATCAGAATCTTGAAGCCGATACCCGAGAGGTTGCGCATGCAGGACTCGAACGCTTCGCGGGTGATCATGAAGAAGCCGCTCATCGGATCGAGGAGCGTCGGTGGCACCACCATCCGGGCGAGCCGGGTTGCCAGCTCGGACTTTCGTGCGCGGTCGGCGGAGAATGCGCTCGAGTCACCCCCCGCCACGTGACGGCTGCCGACCACCACGTCCAGCGGCTCGGTGCTGAGGGTCTCGAGCATCTGCGGCAGCAGCTGCTCGTCATGCTGCAGATCCGCATCCATCACCGCGATGTACGGCGCGCTGCTGGCCAGCATGCCTTCGATGCACGCCGAGGAGAGTCCTCGCCGCGCGATGCGCTGCAGGCAGCGGACGCGGCCGTTGTCCTGGCCGAGGCGGCGCGCTTCGTCAGCAGTGCCATCCGGCGAGTCATCGTCCACGAAGATGACTTCCCATTCGATGCCGTCCAGGGCCGCGCCGAGCCGGTCCACCAGCACGGGCAGATTGGCGGCCTCGTTGAACGTCGGCACGACGATGGAGAGTTGAACAGCTGGATGCGTCATCGGGAGGCGCGCGTTAAGCTTGGCCCGGCATGAAAGGGCGTGGATTGTAGTGTTTTCCAGAAATCGAACAACCGTTGTCGGCCTGACGCTGCTGCTCTGCCTCTGCTGCGGCACGGCGAGCGCGACGAACCGCGAGGCGCTCGCTCTGAAGGATCAGTACGGCCAGACGGGCGGGCTCGCCGCGGGTGGGGCCGGGCTGCAGGTGGCGATCGTCGTGTCCGCCAAGCGGCTGCGGCGCATCAAGCCCTGGGAGCAGGCTATCCGTCGGATCGACACCGACGTGCCGGTGATCCGTGTGGCCGACGTGCCGCGCACGGCTCCCACCGAGTACGACGCGGTGGCGGAGAAGCTCCGCAAGCGCCTGCCGGAAGACCTGAACGTGCTGATCGATCTGGATGGCGTGTGGATGAAGACGTTCGATCTCGACACCAGCGTGCCCAACGTGCTGATCTTCAACGGCTCGGGTGAGCTCCTCGCCCGCCACGCGGGCATGTACCGGAAAGACGACTTCGACGCACTGGAAGGCGATCTCACCGGACCGGACGGCCACGCGGTGGCCGACACAGCGGGCGGGGCGGAGCCGGACGGCGCGGCAGGGCCGGAGAGCAGGAAGGGGACTCAATCGCCGTAGGCGCGACGTTGCGCGAGCACGCGCGCGACAAGCCAACCCACGAGACCCGTAGCGGCCAGCAGTGCCACCGGTAGCATCACGTCGCCGAGCCCTTCACCGCGCCAGAATACACCGCTGTAGGCCTCCAGTGCCCAGGTGTTCGGCGTCAGCCAGCCCAGCTCCTTCAGGACGTCGGGCATCAGGAATCGCGGCACCATGCTGCCGCCGAGGGCGGACAGCACCAGGATCACCGTGTTCGCCACCGTCTGTGCCTGGCGCCGCGTCCGGCAGGCCGTGGCGAGCAGCATGGCAAGTCCGGCCGAGGCCAGAGCGGCGACCAGGGTGATCACCAGCCACGCCAGCAGGTGCGCCGGGACGTCCACGTCGTAAACGAGCCAGGCGACCGCGAAGATGACGCTGACCTGAACCAGTCCCTGACCGACGACATAAAAGAACTTGCCGTCCACCAGCACGCCGATGCCGCCGGGGCCGGCGAGAATCCGGTCCAGAATGCCGCTCTCCTGCTCCTCCAGGAGCGAGACGGCGCCGTGCACGGAGGCGAACAGCAGGAACATGAAGGCGACGGCCCCGGCAGAGTAAGCTACCAGGTTGACGGTCTCGCCTCCTATGACCGATTCCCTGGCCAGCAGATCCTCGAAGGACCAGCCCACGTCCCGTCCCGCGTCGGCATCTTCCCGCATTTCGACCAGTCCCTCGTCGACCTCTTCGCGCTGGGTGTCCGTCAGGGTGAGGAACTGATTCTCCAGCTCGGCGACCACGTTGCCCATGGCCACGTCCGGGAGCGCGGCGAAGTAGGCGCGCCGAATCTGACCGGTGAGCATGGGCTCTGCCACGCCGCGCGCCGGGTCGGTGACCACGAGCAGGGGCGCCGGGCCGAATCCGCCCGCCGCGTCCAGGGGCTCGGCATCCTTGCGGATGATCAGCCCGATGTCGGCGTCGCCCGATTTGACGAGGGCGCGCACGGCCTCGCGGGACGTCTGCGGCAGCACGGTCAGCGTCTCCGAGGTGCCGAGCGCGGCAAGCAGGCGCTCGCTCGTCTCGCTCGTCACCTCGTCCAGCACGGCCACCTTGAGATTCAGGTTTTCACCGGTCGTGGCCGTGAAGATTTCCGCCATGATCACGAAGAACACGGCCGGCAGGAAGAAGCTCATCAGCAGCGCGCCCCGGTCGCGCAGCAGACCGAGGAACATGGCGCGCAGGATTGCGGCGCTCACAGCCGCAGCTCCTCGCCGGTGAGCTTCAGGAACACCCCTTCGAGGCTCGGCTCGCGGACGCGGATCTCGGCGGCTCTGAGCCCCAGCGCGTCCAGACGGTGATTCCAGTCCGCGACCCCGTCGTAGCCCTCGACCACGCTCCCGGTCCAGCTCCGTCCGCCGTGCGCGGCCGTGAGGCCGGCCGCGACGAGGCGCTCGTGGGCCGGAGCTTCCGGCGTCGTGGTGAGGGTGATGATGATCTCCTTGGTGGCGCCGAAGACCTGGGCGATCAGCGATTGGGGAGACCCTTCGAGGCGAATCCGGCCGCCGAGCAGAAACACCACCCGGTCGGCCAGGGTCGTTGCCTGCAGCAGATCGTGCGTAGTGAGCAGGATGCCGAGGCCGTCCGCCCTGAGACGGCGCAGAAGCTGGTGAATGCGCTCCCGGGCGTTCACGTCGACACCAACCGTGGGCTCGTCGAGCATGAGCAGCTGCGGCTCGTGCAGCAGGCTCGCGACGATGTTGAGGCGTCGCTGCATGCCCCCCGAGAGCGTGTCCACCCGATCTCCCGAGCGCTCCGCGAGGCCGCTCCACGCGAGGGCGTCCTCGATGCGATCGGCCAGGTGCTGCCGGGGCACGCCCATCATGCGGCCGAACACCTCGAGATTCTCCCGGACGGTCAGATACGGATAGAGCGCCATCTGCTGCGGCACGAACCCGAGGTGCTGGCGTACGCGCACCTGACGGCGCGGATCGCCACCGGACAGCTTTGCCTGGCCACCATCGGGCGAGATGCGCCCGCAGGCGGTGCCGAGCAGCGTGGTCTTGCCGGCGCCGTTGGGTCCGAGCAGCACCACCAGCTCGCCGCGCCCGACGGTCAGGGAGACATCGCTCAGGACCTGCCGGCCGCCGAGCGCCTTGCGGATACCCTTGAGTTCCAGCAGTGGGGCGGATTCGGCCGCGCTCAACAGTCCCCCGTGCGCCGGCTGGCGATGGTCGAGTGCATCTTCACCTGATCGGCGCCGACGGTCACGGTCACGTCGCTGTCCAGATGCCACCCCTGCTCGTGGTAGCTGCCGCTCGTGACCACGGTCATGCTGCTCTGCGCGGAGTCGCATGCCACCCGCATCCTGATCTCGCCCTGGGCCATGACGAAGTCGAGCACGGAGCAGGCTGCGCCGTCGGGGAGCGCTGCCAGAATGCTGGCCGGATCCTCGTCCATGTCGGCCTTTGCGAGGCACGTGCTCGTCGTGAGCGTGCTGTCGGGCAGGGGTACGTCGGTGTAGGTCGTGGTGGTGGTGATCTCGTAGGCGCCCGGTTGGGGTTTTCCGTCGGCCGGCTCGGCTTCCGCCCGGGCCGTCGCCGCTGCTGCCGCGCCTGTCATCCCGGCCGCCAGCAGGAGGGCGGCGACGAGGCCACGCCAGGGCGTTCGGTCCTGACTGCTCACCATGTCTGCACCATGTGTTCGTACCCTGTGGTCGTCCCGGGTCGGTTCCGGGCGCTATCGTACGTGTTTTTGGCCGCGCTGCCAGGCATACTCCCGGTCTTTTCGCGATGGGGGAACGACGATGAAAGGCGAAGTTCACTACGAGACACGGGACAACGTGGCGCTCCTGACCGTGGACAATCCGCCGGTGAATCCGCTGTCGAGCGGCGTGCGCCAGGGATTGTTCGACGGCGTGAACCGGGCCGTCGGAGACGATGCCGTGGCGGCCATCGTCATCACCGGGGCAGGCAGGGCTTTCATCGCCGGTGCCGACATCTCGGAGTTCGGCGGGGCTGCGCAGGAGGCCGTCGGCCTGCACGAGGCGCTCGCCGTCATGGAAGCGAGCACCAAGCCGATCATTGCCGCCATCAACGGCACCGCTTTCGGCGGTGGGCTGGAGGTTGCGCTGTGCTGCGATTACCGGGTGGCGTCACCCACCGCACCGGTCGGGCTGCCCGAGGTCAAGCTCGGATTGCTGCCGGGTGCGGGCGGCACCCAGCGCCTGCCTCGGCTGATCGGCGCGGAGAAGGCGCTCGGCTTCATTCTGTCCGGTGATCCGATCCCTGCCCCGGAGGCGAAGGAGCTCGGCATCGTCGATGCGGTGCTCGACGGGGATATCGTCGAAGGCGCCATCGCCTACGCGCGTGACGTGGTCGCAGCCGGCAGCAGGACCCGCAAGATCCGGGACGAGTCCGCAAAGGTGGAAGCCGATCGGGGAAACGATCAGATCTTCGCCGATGCGCGGGCCCTGGCCGCGCGCAGGATGCGTGGACGCTTTGCGCCGGAGATGATCATTCAGTGCGTCGAGGCGGCGGTGAACGAGCCCGACTTCGACAAGGGTCTGGCCGTGGAGCAGGCCTGCTTTGCCAAGTGCATGGCGCACCCGCAGAGGGCAGCCCTGATCCACCTGTTCTTTGCCGAGCGCGAGGTGGCGAAGATTCCGGACGTGCCGAAGGATACCCAGGTGCGGCCCATCGCATCGGCGGCCGTCATCGGCTGCGGCACCATGGGTGGTGGCATTTCCATGAGCTTTGTCAATGTCGGGATTCCCGTGACCATTCTGGAGATGAACCAGGAGGCACTCGACAAGGGTCTCGGGGTCATCAAGCGCAACTACGACATCCAGGTGAGCCGCGGCCGGATGACCGCCGACGAGGTCGACGCGCGCATGGCCCTGCTCACCGGCACGACGCGCTACGACGATCTCGGTGGTGCGGACATCATCGTGGAAGCGGTCTACGAGAACCTGGACCTCAAGTGCGAGATATTCGGGAAGCTCGACAAGGTGGCCAAGCCGGGGGCGATCCTGGCCAGCAACACGTCGGGTCTCGATGTCGACAAAATGGCGGACGCAACGTCGCGTCCGGAATCCGTGATCGGGATGCACTTCTTTTCGCCCGCGAACGTCATGCGCCTGGTGGAGGTCGTGCGCGGCGCCAGGTCGAGTCACGAGACCATCGCCACGGTCATGAAGCTCGGCCGCACGCTGAACAAGATCTCCGTGCTGTCCGGCAACGCGCCCGGGTTCATCGGCAACCGGATGCTCGGGCAGTACACGAGGCAGGCTGGCGAGATCATCCTGCAGGGGGCAACACCTTATCAGGTGGACAGCGTCATCAACGGATTCGGTATGCCCATGGGCCCGTTTCAGATGAACGATCTGGTGGGCCTCGATCTCGGCTGGCGGGCGCGCAAGCTCGCCGGCGTGGCTCCGGAGGACGTGCCGATCACCGCCCGGGTGGCCGACAAGCTCTGCGAGCTGGGTCGCTACGGCCAGAAGACGTCGCGCGGCTACTACATCTATCCGGAAGGGAGCCGTGCGGGTCAGCCGGACCCGGAGGTCGTCGCGCTGGTGGAGGAGACGTCCAGGGAGCTCGGCATCGAGCGGCACTCGATCAGCGACGAGGAGGTGCTCAAGCGTTGTCTCTACCCGCTGATCAATGAAGGTGCCCGCATTCTGGAAGAGGGCATCGCCATACGGCCCTGCGATATCGACATCGTCTACATCAACGGTTACGGCTTTCCCGAGGTCACCGGGGGGCCGATGTTCTGGGCGGATCAACAGGGCCTCGATCAGGTGCTCGCGGACATAAAGCGCTTCGGCGAGATTTACGGGGGGCCCGCGTGGGAGCCGGCGCCACTGCTCGAGAAGCTGGTCGCCGAAGGGAAAGGCTTCGCATCCCTCCAGGGCGGCTAGCCGCTCAGGGTCGATATGTCGGAGGCAGCCAGGCCTGAGGCAGGTTGTCCTCCACGAGCTCCTTGATGCTGAAAGTGCGGATGTCGTGCTCCACGCCCACTTCGCGGGCGAGCTGGGAGATGTCGTTGGTACGGGCAAAGACGAGCGCGTTCGGATAGCGCTGCTTGATCCACAGAGCGGTGCGCAGGTTGTCCTCGGCGCTGCCCGTGCCGAGCAGGATGGTCGGGTGCTGCTTCGACAGGTCCTCCACGTCCGTGAGCTGGCGCCAGACGTCCGGGTGGGCGATGTCGCCCTGGAGCACGATGCGCTGGTAGTTGCCGTGCAGGTGCTGCTGTTCCTCGGCGACCAGCATGCGTCGGTTCGCGTCCACGTCGATCACGAATACTTTGTCCAGTTCCCCCTCCGCATTCGCTTCCAGCTCCTCCATCACCGTCTGACCGAAGCGACCGAACCCGGCGAGGACCACCACGTCGCGCGCCTCGGTGCGGCGGAACTGGCGCAGCAGCTCCTGCTCCACCAGGCTCTTGGCGGCGAGGTGGTAGGAGTTGAAGGTGGTGCAGAGCTTGGCCACGCTGGTGTCGGCCATGGAGCGCATGAAGCGCAGGTTGTGGCAGTGCAGCACGATGCGTGAAGCGAGGCCGGGATACTCGGCCAGCACCTTCGTGGCAGCTTCGTAGGCCCGGAAATCGTTGTCACCGAGAAAGATCAGCTGCAGCGCCTTGTCGAGCCGGAGCTCCTGCTGGATGAACTGGTGCGAGATGTCGCCGACGACCAGCGTGACGGCGAACGTCTGCTCGAGCTCCTCCTCGCGCACCGGATCGATGGCGTCGTCGATCACCACGATGTGTGCATGCCCCGTGTGGCCGCGCAGCATGCGCAGATAGCTCGTGGTGAGCTCGCCGGAGCCGACGATGACAATGTGATCCGCGAGCCGGCGGAGCTGCCAGCGGCCCGGGCGCATCATCCTGAGCAGTGCCTCGATCACCGCGGATGCGGTGAGCAGCGGGCAGCCGAAGTAGGCGATCCAGAGCATGGCCCGACCGATGGCGGGACCGCCCACCGGCGTACCCAGGTCCAGCCCGCCCACCACGAACAGACCGAGGCTGTAGTAGGCCTTGGTCAGGAATCCGGCATCGAACACATAGGGGCGCTCGGTGAAACCCACGCCCATCAGCAGTCCGGACAGGGCGCAGGCATACAGAGCTCCGGCAACTGCCCAGCGCCAGTTGGTTCGACGGCGCGGCCTGGGGACCGGGTTACGGAAAGGGATGACCAAGACGTCTGTGCCCCGGTCAGTAGTAAACGGCGGTGCCGCCACCCCCGTCCGCGGCGATGGTCTCGCCGGTCAGACACCAGGCCTTGTCGGAGCAGAGGAAGGTAGCCACGTCGGCGATCTCAGAGGCATCTACCATCCGCCCGATGGCATTGGCGCGCGGAGCGCCTCTGGCGTAGTCGGCGGCCTCCACGGCCTCCGGCGTGGTATCGGCCTTCTCGGCTCTTGCGGCAAGCATGCCGGGGGTGCGTTCCGTGCGGGTGATGCCCGGGTGGATACAGTGCACGGTGATGCCGCTGCGGCCGAGCTGGTTTGCCAGCGTCTTGGTGAGGTGCACGAGGGATGTGTTTCGCGCACCACCGGAGAGGTTGCCCGCGATGCGCGCGTTGAGGCCGCTGATGTTGATGATCCGCCCCCAGCCCGCTTTCTGCAGGTGTGGAATGGCCGCCCGGGCGCAGCGCAGGGCGCCGACGTATTTGACGTTGAAGTCCTCGAGGAGATCCTCGTCCACCACGGTATCGATGTAGCCGATGGCCGTTGCCGACCCGCCGGGCGCGGAGCCGCTGTTGATCAGGATATGCAGGCCGCCGAGGGCCTCGGCGGCGCCGTTCACGGTGGCATCCACCTGAGCACGGTCCGTGACGTCGCAGACCATGGGCAGAATGCGGCGTCCGGTGGCCGCGGCGAGCTCGGCCGCGCTTGCGTCGAGGCGCGCCGCGTCGCGGGCCGCGATGGCCAGATCCACCCCTTCCTCCGCCAGCGCCCTGGCGATGGCCTTGCCGATGCCGCGGCTGCCGCCGAAGACGATGGCGCGGCGATTCTTCAGTCCCAGTTCCATCACTCGCTCTCCCGTTGAACCCTGTCATCGCGTCTGCGGGGGAGTAGTATGGTCGGATCTACTCAGCAGACAAGCGAACATGCCAGACGATCTGCCGAAAGGCATTGCACTCACCGCGCTGGACGAAGGGTTCCGGGAGGATCCGTACCCGATTCTGAAGTTGCTGCGCAGCCGGGCCCCGGTGCTGAACGACGACGAGCTCCATCGTTACATCTACACCCGTCACGATGATGTTAAGGCGATCCTGAGGGACAAGCGCTTCTGGACGGACCCGCGCAAGGCCAATCCGGGCACCTTCACCCGTGCCTTTCTCGGCCGGGGGGACGAGGAGCCTTCCATGCTGCTCATGGACGAGCCGGATCATCGACGGCTGCGCATGCTGGTGAGCCGACCCTTCACCCCGGCTGCCGTGGAGCAGTGGCGGGGCCGGGTCAGGGACACCGTCGCGCAGGTGCTGGATACCATCGAGGATGGTGAGTTCGACCTCATCGGCCGATTCGCCGGCCCGATCCCCACGGTGGTCATCGCGCAGATGCTGGGTATCGACCCGGCCCAGCACGATCGCTTCAAGGCCTGGTCGGACACCTCCGTGGAGACCGCCTTCAACCCGTTTCCCACGCCGGAGCAGGAGGCGGCCCGGGACGAGGCCGATGCTTGCCTCAACGCGTTCTTCGAGGCGGAGATCGAAGCCCGGCGGACCGCGCCCGGCGAAGATCTGATCTCCGACATGATCCGCGCCGAGGCGGAAGGGGAGAAACTCAGCGTCCAGGAGATTGTCGGCCAGTGCAACCTGCTGCTGATCGCCGGCAACGTGACCACGACCGACCTCATCGGCAACGGGGTCAAGGCGTTGCTGGACAATCCTGAGCAGCTCGCAAGGCTGCGCGCCGACCCCGGGCTGATCGGTAACGCGGTGGAGGAGATGCTGCGCTTCGACTCACCGGTGACCAACTCGGGCCGTATCGCCGACCGGGCCATCGACATCGGTGGTTGTCCCGTGGGCAAGGGCGAGAGCCTGTCGGTGTCCCTGGCCGCGGCGAATCGCGACCCGGACGTCTACCCGGAGCCAGACCGTTTCGACATCGAGCGCGCCGACACGCACCATCAGGCCTTCGGCGGCGGACGGCATCTGTGCCTGGGCGCACACCTGGCGCGCCTCGAGGCCCAGGAGGCGATCCTCGGGCTGCTCGAGCGGTTCCCGGTGCTCGAGCACGGCACCGGCGGGCACCGCTACGCGGGCGTTCCCACGTTCCGGGGCATGACCGAGTTCTGGGTCCGGGGGCGGCGCGGATGACGGGATGAACGCCTCCGTGCCCGCGAGCAACGCCGTGCCCACCTGTCACGGCGGCTACGAGAACCTGGACGAGGAGCACGACTACCTCATCGACGACATCGAGGGCGAAGTACCTGCGGACCTGCGCGGCACCTTCATACGCAACGGTCCCGGCCGGCAGAAGATCGGCGGCGTGCCGTACGGGCACTGGTTCGACGGCGACGGCATGCTCAGCGTGTTCTCGTTCGGCGAAGGTGAGGTGCGCTTCGCCAATCGCTACGTCAGGACGCCGAAATACGTGCGCGAGACGGCGGCGGGCAGGGTGCTCTACCGCGGATTCGGCACCCAGATCCCCGGTGGCTGGTGGAGAAATGCCTTCAGGTTGCCCACCAACCCGGCGAATACCTCCGTCATCTATCACGGCGGGCACCTGCTGGCGCTGAACGAGGGCGGTCGGCCCTGGGCGGTCGATCCGTCAAACCTGGAGACCCTTGGCGAGTTCGACTATCACGGTGGCCTGTTCGGCCGGACGTTCAGCGCGCACGGCAAGGTGCACGCGCGTACGGGCCACTACGTGAACTTCGGAGCAGGCTCCCACCGGCAACGCCTCATCTCGGCACCCACCCCGTGTCTCAACCTGTTCCGAATCGACGGATCGGGTCATGTCGTCGACAGCGGCAGGGCGTACATCGACCGCTTCCCGTTCTGTCACGATTTCGCGCTGTCCGATCGTTATGCGCTCTTCTTCCTCGGCAGCATCGTCTTCGGCCCGGGAATCCACGAGTTTCTGCTCGGCCGCACGAGCATTGCGGAGCTGATGCACTTCGATGCGGATGTGCCGATGCAGATCCTGGTGGTGGACCTCGAGAATCTGGAAGTGGTGCGAACGTTCGAGACCGATCCGGGCGCGATCATCCACTTCGGCAACGCGTTCGAGACGGGCGACGAGGTGGTCGTCGATGCCATGCACACCGACGGCTTCGACGGTGCGGCACTCATGAACGTGTTCGATCCGCACGGACGCATCGGCGGCGGCACCTACCTGCGTTTTCACCTGAACCTCAGGACGGGCACCGTGCGCTCGGAGCGGATGAGCGCGCACGAGTGCGAATTCCCGACGTTCGATCCACGCGGTTTGGGCTCTCCGCACGGCGCCTGCTACACCGCCTGCTCCGTGCCGAACGGCGCGGACAGCTTCTTCAATGCTTTTCAGCGCGTGGGCTTCGACGGCGACACCACCCTGGTGACGCTGCCACCGGGGTACTACGCCTCAGAGCCGGTGTTCGCCCCGATGCAGGGCACAGACCGACGGGACCAGGGGTATCTGCTTGAGGTGGTCTACGATGCCTTCCATCACTCGAGCGAGCTGCAGATCTATCGGGCCGACCAGCCGACCGACCCGGTCTGCCGCCTGGGCCTGAGGCACCACCTGCCGCACCAGTTCCACGGCTTTTTCACGCCGGAGGTGTGGCGCGGCTAGCGGGGCCGCCAGGGAAAGGTTGCTCAGGCCGGTGGCTTCAGTACCGGTTCCCAGACCAGCTCGGGGACCGGCTCGCTGCGCAGGAATGCCTTCATCATCGCGTTCACGGCCTCCGGTGCGTCCTGCTGTACCCAGTGCGAGACGTTGGGCAGGTAGCGGATCGTCAGATCCTGCACCCACTGGGCCGTCCCGTATGTGGTCTCCTTTGTCAACGCCACGTCTTCCTCGCCCCAGATCATCAGCGTCGGCGTTCTGATCACCGGAAATCCCTGCTGCTGCTGCCGGCGGGCACCTCCGCCCCGGATCAGCGCGCGGTAGTAGTTGATCATGGCCGTGAGCGCGCCGGGTTGCGCGGCGTTGTTCGAGTAGACGGCCATGGCGTCATCCGGGAACCGCTCCGGGTGGCAGGCAGAGCGGCGCATCATCTCGCCGATAGCGCGGGCCCGGTCGCGACCCAGGAGCCATTCCGGGAGGCGCGGAATCTGGAAGAACAACACGTACCAGGAGCGGCGCAGCTGCTGCCAGCCCATGGCCTGCCCCATGGCGCCCGGGTGAGGGACATTGCAGATGATGAGGCGGGAGAGCGGTCGCAGCTGGCGCATGGCGAAGTACCAGGCGATCACCGCCCCCCAGTCGTGGGCGATCAGCACGGTCTCCTGCGGCCGGGCCGCGTCGATCAGACCGGCGACGTCGCCCATGAGATCCTCGATGCTGTACGCGGCCATGGTGTCCGGCCGGGGCGAGTGTCCATAGCCGCGCAGGTTCGGCGCCCAGGCCCGGTAACCGAGATCCGCGAGCATGGGCAGCTGGTGGCGCCAGGAGAAGCTGTGCTCGGGGAAACCGTGCAGGCACAGCGCAAGCCGATCGCCGTCGCCGCAGACGTCGACTTCGAACTCGTAGCCGTTGGCGTAGATCATGCGCGTTTCGATGCGTGGATCGCGGACGGACTCTGGGACGATGGGCGTGGGCATGACTGTAGGGTCTCGATTAGTTCAGATTCTGCGTTCTCGGCCCTGCCAGTAAGGCTCGCGCACACGGTTGCGCAGGATCTTGCCGGCGGCGCTGCGCGGCAGCTCGTCGACGAAATCCAGCGAGCGCGGAATCTTGAAGCGGGCCAGGTTCGCGCGCGCGAACGCGAGTATCTCTTCGCGCAGCGCATCGCTGGGTGCGATTCCGCTCTTCAGCTGGATCACTGCCTTCACCTCTTCGCCGTACTCGTCGTGGGGTACGCCGATCACGCAGGAATCCGCCACCGCCGGGTGCCTGAGGAGCTCGTTGTCGATCTCCTGAGGGTAGATGTTCACGCCGCCGGCTATGATGGTCTCGGCGCTGCGCCCGGTGAGAAACAGATAACCGTCCTCGTCCAGATAGCCGATGTCGCCCAGGGTGAAGTAGTTGTCCCGGCGGGCACGCCGGGTTTTCGCTTCGTCCCGGTAGTACTGGAAGTCGACGGCGAGCCGGAGATAGATGGTGCCTTCCACCCCGGGCGGACAGTCGTTCCCGGCGTCGTCGACGATACGGGCAGCATCGGGATCCGGGCTCCGACCAACGCTGCCCGGCCTGGTGAGCCACTCCTCGGATCCGATCACGAACCCGGCGCCGCCTTCGGAGCCCGCGTAGTACTCGTGCAGCACCGGCCCGAGCCAGCGGATCATGGCGTGCTTGACCTCGGGCGGGCAGGGTGCCGCCCCATGGGTGATGCGTTTGATCGAGCCCAGGTCGTAGCGGGCCCGCACGTCCTCCGGCAGGGCGAGCAGGCGCTGGAACATGATCGGCACCATGTGCGTGTGGGTGACGCGCTTCTCGTCGATGAGCCGGAGCACGGTCTCGCTGTCCCACTTGTCCAGAAACACGACCGGCAACCCGTTCATCAGCGGCGCGCGCACGTTTCCGGCGAGCGGCGCGGCGTGATAAGCGGGTCCTGTGCACAGGTAGACGTCGTGCACCCGGTCCGCGTCCGGATTGAAAGGCGCATAGACGGCATCGGGCTTGTGCACGCCCTTCGGACGGCCGGTAGTCCCGGAGGTATAGAGCATGGTGTAGCCCCGGCAGGGGTCCGGAATGTTCGAGC